>DYJG01000715.1 GCA_020723225.1 Desulfobacca acetoxidans
TCATACCCACCGAATGGTCGTGAAACCAGAGGGTGGCGGCCCGCTGGTTGTTGGGATACTGAAAGACCGCGGTGCCGGGCTCGGTATTTCTGGGGTCAAACTGGCCGTAATTGGTGCCCCGGGTGATGGCGTCCCCGAGATTGTCGGCCGCGGGCAGCCACCAGGCCTGGGGGAAGCCGTCGCTTTCCTCGCCCACGTGGGCTCCATGCAGATGGGTGACGATGGGCATGGGGCCGGTATAAGGACCGGGGGTCCCCAGACCGGTAAAATCCGGGCGGCTGTCAATGGCGCCGTTGTTGCCAACCTTAGTGGGGTTGGCCCAATGCAGGGTCTGATCCACCGGCAGGAGATGGGGGAGGAAATTGCCGAAGGTGGGGGAGTTGGGATCGAGATCCTTCAGTTCGTTGATCCACTTGACCCGAACCGGCCGGTTCACCTTGGCCTCAATGGTATAGGCTGGATAGCTGAAGGTGTTAGTGGCCGCGGTGCGGGACCCATAGCCCCACACGGTGGTCAGGGGGAAACCCGTGGGCAGGACCTGCTGTTGGAACTGGCGCACCGCGATTTCGTAATAATCGATGCCCCGCCTAATCGTGGTGCTTTTGGGCATCACCGGCGGGATAGTTAAGGGTTCCGCATACTTCGGAATAGTGATCGGGGCCAGGGACCCGCCCGGCAGCGCCGCGGCTTGGGCCCCGGCCGCCAGGCCGGCGGTGAGGACGGCCAAGGCCGCAACCAAAGTCAGCCATGAATTTTTTGGCCTACACATGGTAGTTCCTCCCTTTGATGGGTCGACGATTAATTTAGAAATTTGGAGTTAAATTGAAGGTTAATTCTTAGGGAAAGAGAATGATTTAAGTTCCCCATGACCTCGGCACAATGCTGTAAATATTGGTCTTATTTTTAATGCTCAATATAATACGGTTCAATAGGCCAAATTGCCTAAAATGATGATCAAATTGCCGAGTTTTATTTTTAAAAGTTTCGAATGGAACCTGGTAAAAATGCCTATCCAGATACTTTTTTTTGTTTAGTCAAATAGGAAATAATCGATGGGCTATGTTGAGTTGCGACCAGGGGGAAATTATAGGAACAACAGGAAGTTTGATTATAGGAAGTTTTGAATCGCCCTCCGGGTTTCCAGAGGTTCCTCTTCCTGTGGGATATGGCCGCAGCGGGGGAGAACGACCAGCCGGGAGCCGGGGATATCCCGGTGAAAGTTGCGGCCCGATTCCAGGGGCACCACCTCGTCCTGTTCGCCCCAGATGATCAGGGTGGGCACCCTGACGGTCTGGTACCGGGAGATCACGGCTTCCATATCCGGGGGGATGATCTGCCGGGCGGTTTGCCGCAGCGCCTCGGCCGCACCGGGGAGGCTGCCGTAATAGGCGTAAGTGTCGA
>DYJG01000716.1 GCA_020723225.1 Desulfobacca acetoxidans
CCATTCAGGACATGCAGGACCAGGATCAGCAAGATGGCCCAATCAACCCAGTTCTTCGGTGGGACCATGATCCCGCCGAGCGCTCCCAGCCATTGATTCAAGTCCATGGCACTCTACTCCGCGGCGGTGATGACAAACTCGCACCGGGCATCGCCCTTGCCCAGACGCAAGGGATAGTCCACCGTGATCGCCCGGCCCGGCAGCAAGGTTTCAAACCAGGCCTGCCAGATGGTCTCACAGGCCACACAGGCCTGGTCGGCCCGGGAAAGCCTGGCCAATCTGGCACCTTCATAGGCGGCACAGACGTTCACCGTCACCCGGGCCTGCCGGCCCTGGGTGAAATACTTGCTCTTTACCCGGGTGCCCATGAGCACTTGGCCGTACGTGGCAACAATGCGCAGGGCATCCTCCAGGCCGTATCTATCCACCACCTTCAGGAACCATTGTCCGTCCCAGTACAGCATCAGCTTCCGCAGCACTTTCAGCTTAGCGGCATCGGATAGAGGGAAGAGTTCAGCCATTATTCTTACTCCTGTTCAGCGTCAATCCCGAGCTATCCTGAAAACTCGATGGAAATAAGCAGGCTGGCCCCTGGGCCAGCCCGATAGGCGGTGCCTTTTTCTTAAAAAAGAAGGCTCCGCTGAAAGAACTCAGATTGAACAGCAGAGCACGCTGAGTTTTCCTGGATTTTCTCTGCGCTCTCAGCGTTCTCGGCGGTGAGGGGAGGCTTTTTTCAGGGGAGTCAAAGAAACTAATCAGAATTCGAATTGCTGCTCCCTTGGCACCTTTGTACAGCTTCAGTTGCCGGCGTGCCGGCGCTGATCTCCAGGACCCCCGTGGTGTAGTCGATCAGGGTCCGAAAGCGCTGTAAGAAGCTGAGTCCCATCAATCTCCCGGACACCGGCAGGCCCGTTGATCTTCACCCGTCTGAGGACAATGGGTATCTCGAGTTGAACTCGCATCACAGGATCACCGCATAACCCGGTTTCACCGCTGGGCCGGCGAAGGTCACGTAGACCTGGTCTACCCCTTTCTCTCGGAGTTGACGATGGAGCTCTCGCCGATCCGAGTGATGGGCAAGGAGTTGGCCCAGGAGCTCCCCCGTCGGCGTCTCCTCCGTCACCAAGAAAGCCAACCACTGGCCAGCATGTTGTTGCTTCATCTGCTCCAGGCTCACCTTTTCCATCCCCTTTAACCTTTCTTTACTAGTGAAGAAAAGCCTCTCGCCCCTGAGATCCAGACCCAATCACATTATACCTGAGAAGGAGAGTGCTGTCCATTCCCTTCCCTCATCCCCCCTTTTTTGCAGAGGAGATGGCGTTGGTTTCTTTTAGTTAAGGAACTCGGCCTAGAAACCAGGTTTCTCCTTCTTGGCTTGGCCAGAAACCCGGTTTCCACG
>DYJG01000717.1 GCA_020723225.1 Desulfobacca acetoxidans
TCTGAACAATCTTTTAAAAGAGCGGGGACAATTGGAGGAAGTGGGGGGGCCGGCTTTTTTGGCGGGGTTGAGCGATCACGTGGGCGTCTCCGCCCACGCCGACCGCTACGCCCAGATAGTGCACGACAAGGCCGTGCTCCGCCGCCTCCTGGCCTGTTCCCAGGAGATTGCCGGGGCCTGCCTGGCGCCGGTGGAGGACGTGGCGGAATTCCTGGATTGGGCCGAACACCGCATCTTCGAGGTGGCGGAGGCCAAAATCCGCCAGGGCTTTCAGCCCATCGAAGGCCTGGTGAACAAGGAGATCGCCACCCTGGAGGCCATCTGGGGCCGCAAGGACAGCGCCATCACCGGCGTCCCCAGCGGCTTCGTGGACCTGGACAATTTTACCGCGGGCTTCCAGCCCAGCGACCTGATCATCCTGGCGGCCCGGCCCAGCATGGGGAAAACCGCGCTGGCCCTGAACATCGCCTTTAATGCCGCATATAAGCCCCGGACCCCGGTGGCCCTCTTCTCCCTGGAAATGTCCAAAGAGCAACTGGTGCGCCGGCTGCTCAGCAGCATCGGCGAAGTGGACGCCTCCCAGATCCGCCGGGCCGCGTTCCTGACCCACCAGGAGTGGGCCCACCTCCAGGAGGCCGCGGGCTATCTCATTGATTGCCCCATCTTCATCGACGACACCCGCGGCAAGCCTCCTGGAAATCCGGGCCAAGTGCCGCCGCCTCAAGGCCGAAGGCAAACTGGGGCTGGTGGTCATCGACTACCTGCAGCTCATGCGGGGCCGGGGGGACGCGCCCAGCCGGGAGCAGGAAATCTCGGAAATCTCCCGGTCGCTGAAGGCCCTGGCCAAGGAACTTCAGGTGCCGGTGATCGCCCTGTCTCAGCTCAACCGGCGGGTGGAAGAGCGGCCCAACAAACGGCCGCAACTGGCGGACTTACGGGAGTGCGTGGCAGGAGAGACTTTAGTAGTCCTGAGTGACGGCCGGCGGGTGCCGATTCGAAATTTGGTGGGAAAGACCCAGCAGGTTATTACCACAACGCCTGAAGGCAAGCTTTCCGAGGCTTCATGTGAAATGGTTTGGGCCGTAGGGCGGAAAGAAGTTTATGCCCTTAAACTTGCAAGCGGACGGGTCATAAAAGCAACACGCGGTCACCGGTTTATGGGATCGGCGGGCTGGCAGAGGATGAAGGATTTTAACCCCGGCGATAGAATCGCCTTATCGAGATTTTTGCCGGAGCCGATAGAACCTGAGGTCTGGCCGGATCTACAAGTCGCTTTATTAGGGCAATTAATCGGAGATGGAAGTTATCTCAAGGGACAACCGTTGCGCTATTCCACTTCCTCAGAAGAAAACAGCCAAATCGTGACTCAAGCCGTCACCACGGAATTTGGAGCAACCGT
>DYJG01000718.1 GCA_020723225.1 Desulfobacca acetoxidans
CGAAATATGGTATGCTGTAAGTAATGGTGATGCGGAGCAAAGTCGGTTTTAAGCTTTTAGGGGTCAACCTCCTCTCCCTGCTGGTGGCCCTGGTGGGTCTCTTGTTGGTCATGCAATACGTGGCCACCCGCCAGATCCTGGAATGGCATGGGGAGCGGGTGGAGTTCACCGCGCGCCTGGTGCTGGCGGAGTATTTAAGAAAGATTGAGCGGGTGACCCAGGCCGCCAGCCTGCTGGCCGACAACCCCAGTTACGGGGAACTCCTGGCCGCAGGCGAAGGCGAAAGCCTGCGCCGTCTGGCCACCCCCATGATCAAGGCCACCGGGCTCCATGTACTCACCATCACCGATGCCAAGGGCATCATCCAGGCCCGGGCCCACGACCCGGAAGCCATCGGGGTGAATATTTCCACCAATCCCCTGGTCCGGGCCGCGCTGAAAGGCAAAGACGCGGTGCGCATGACCCAGTGGCAGGATTCCATTGTGCTCAGCGCCACTTCCCCCATTCACTTCGATAACAAGGTGGTGGGGGTCATGCTCACCGGGATGTTGGTGGACCGGGGTTTCGTGGAATCGCTGTCCCGCCCGGGCGCGGAAGTGGCCATCTTCTATGCCAACCGTCTGGTGGTCAACTCCTTTAAGGCTCTGCCGGAAGCCGCGCTCAACGAAATCCGCCGCAGCAAAGAGCTGGCTGCAGCCGGTTCCGCTCCGCCTACCCGGGTCCAGAGTCTGAAGCTGGGGGACCAGGACTATACTTTGTTCTACCTGCCCTTGGAAGAAGAAGACGTGAAACCCTGGGAAAACCTCATCGTGGTGGGGGTAAACCGCCGGGTGATGGATGCCAGCATCCAAACCCTGAAGCTGGTGATCTTCGGGGTGGGCGGGGCCGCAGCGTTGGTGGGCGCCCTCTTGAGCGTCTGGCTTTCCTGGGGTATGCGGCGCCAGATCAAGCATCTGACCGAAGGCACCCGCCAGGCGGCCACCGACGAGGAGGCCGTGGACATCCCGGTAACCAACCGGGACGAGTTGGGGGAGCTGGCGGAATCCTTCAATACCATGCTCCGGGCCTTGCGGGAGAAGACCCGGGACCTTAAAGAAGAACGGGACCGGGTGGCGGCCAACGCCGATTTCCTGTCCATGATCGTCCACGATATCAAGGCCCCCCTCACCGGGGTGCGCCTGACCATTGAGGCCCTGCAGGATGAAACTTTGCCTCCGGAGATTAACCATAAACTGCAAGGAATCATCCAAAGGAGTGAGGGGCTGCTGCTGCATCTCCATAATGTCTTGGATCTGAGCCGGTTCGAAGCCGGCAGCCTGGCCTTGCATCCGGAAGCGGTGCCCCCGGGGTTTGTCATCCACCGGCTCTTGCACCACTTCAGCCCCTTGGCCCACCAT
>DYJG01000047.1 GCA_020723225.1 Desulfobacca acetoxidans
ATCACGGTGGCGGAGCCGGTGACGATGTCGCCGCCGGCCCAGACCCGGGGTTTCATGGTCTTGCCGGTCTTGGGGTCGGCCACGATGTAGCCCCATTTGTTCAAGCTTAGGCCCGGGGTGCTCTTGGTCAAGAGCGGGTTGGAACCGGAGCCGATGGAGATGACCGCGGTGTCGATCTCCACCACGAACTCGGAGCCGGGGACGGGCACCGGCCGCCGCCGTCCGGAGGCGTCGGGCTCGCCCAGCTCCATTTTCAGGCACTCCACGCCGGTGAGCCGGCCTGAGGCTTCATCCCCCAGGAAGCGCAAGGGGTTGGACAGCAGCAGGAACTCCACGCCCTCTTCCTTGGCATGGTGGATTTCCGCGTGCCGGGCGGGCAGTTCCGCCTCGGAGCGCCGGTAGATGATGTAGGAGTGGTCCGCGCCCAGGCGCAGCGCGGTGCGGGCCCCGTCCATGGCCACGTTGCCGCCGCCGAAGGTGGCCACGTTCTTGCCCTTGACGATGGGCGTGTCGTATTTGGGGAACTCGTAGGCCTTCATCAGGTTGGAGCGGGTGAGGTACTCGTTGGCGGAATAGACGCCGATGTAATGCTCCCCGGGAATCTTCAGGAACACGGGCAGGCCCGCGCCCACGCCCAGGAAGACGGCGTCGAAGCGCTCCAGCAGCTCGTCCACGGTCTCGGAGCGGCCGATGACCGAGTTGACTTCGATCTTGACCCCCAGCCGCTCCAGGAAGTTACACTCCTGGAAGACGATGGCCTTGGGCAGCCGGAATTCGGGGATGCCGTAGAGCAGCACGCCGCCGGGGCCATGCAGGGCCTCGAAAATGGTGACATCGTGGCCTTTAAGGATCAGGTCGCCGGCCACGGTCAGGCCCGCGGGTCCGGCGCCCACCACCGCCACCTTCTTGCCGGTGGGATCGGCCTTGGGGGGCAGGATCTGCTTGCCTTTCTCCCGCTGGTAGTCGGCCGCGAAGCGCTCCAGGTTGCCGATGGCCACCGGCGCGTCCTTTTTGCCGATGATGCACATGCCTTCGCACTGCACTTCCTGGGGGCAGACCCGGCCGCAGACCGCAGGCAGGGAGTTCTTCTCCCAGAGCTTGCGGATGGCGCCTTCGAAATCGCCTTCCTTAATTTTGGCGATGAACTGGGGAATTTCGATCTCCACCGGGCAGCCCTGCTTGCAGCGGGGGTCCTTGCACTGGATGCAGCGCTCCGCTTCCTTCATGGCCAATTCCGGGGTGTAGCCGTAGGGCACTTCCTCGAAATTCCGGGCCCGGACATGGGGTTCCTGCTCCGGCATGGGTTGCCGGGGAATCTTCTCTTTTTTCGGAGCCTTGACTTCTTCGGTCATTATCTTTCTCCTTCTCGGTTTACGTCTTTGCGGGCAAAATAATAATTAACGGGAGCAGGAACATCCCGGGGCATGGGCCGCCTTAAACTGGTCGAAGGAGACTTTTTCCTCCGAGGTATAAGAGCGCAGGCGCAGGTTCAATTCGTCCCAATCCACCTGATGGCCGTCAAATTCGGGGCCGTCCACACAGGCAAACTGCATCTTGCCGCCCACGCTCACCCGGCAGCAGCCGCACATGCCGGTGCCGTCCACCATGATGGGGTTTAAGCTCACCAGGGTATGGACGCCGTATTCCTGGGTCACCTTGGCGCAGAACTTCATCATGGGCACCGGGCCGATGCACACGGCCAGTTTGATATCCTTATCCTTTTCCAGGGTTTCCTTCAGTTTGTCGGTGACGAAACCCTTGTGGCCGTATGTCCCGTCATCGGTGCAGATCATCATCTCGTCGGACGCAGCCTTCATCTTGTCTTCCAGGATGAGCAGGTCCTTGGAGCGGGCGCCGATTACCGAATAGACGTAATTGCCTATCTGCTTCAGACCCCGGGTGATGGGGTGCAGCACGGCGATGCCGGTGCCGCCGCCGACGCAGATGACCTTGCCCACCTTCTCCAGGTGCGTGGGCTGCCCCAGGGGGCCGATGACGTCCAGGTATCCCTGGCCCACCTGCAAGGTTTTGAACAGGGCGGTGCTCTTGCCCACCACCATGTAGATAATGTTGATCAGGCCCTTGGCCGGGTCGGTGTCGGCCATGGTCAGGGGAATGCGCTCCCCCGTTTCGTTGGCCCTAAGGATGACAAACTGCCCGGGCTTGGCCTTGGCCGCAATCTTGGGAGCCTTGATCCAGTTGCTGATAATGGTCCCCTGGGCCATTTCCTGGCGTTCCACTATCTCAAACATACGCGCCTCTCCTCAACTCTTGATAATTGTTTTGATTTTCGATATTTCCCTGCAGGCTCACTGCCAGCCCGCCTTTCTCACCTTCCATAACCGAGAATTCTTATCACGGCTGCGGGGGAAGAATCAAGTGATAAATATCACAAAGATGGTTTTCTGTTTACGGTTTTCGGTTTTAGGTGACGGCGGGGAGGGCGAACACCCGGGAGATTAGATGATTAGGGGTTCATCGGGTCTAATTGTCTGAGGATAATCTTTACCAGGCTTTCGGGAATCTCCCGGTGCCTGGGAATCGGAGCACGCCGCTGATTTGCGGGATTGAGAAAAGATGTCGTGGCGGGCGCCATGGCGGATGATGCGGCATCCTTGATCATTCAGGAGGCGCAACAGGTCAACCCGTTTCAACCGATAATTCCTTTACCCGGTAGTCCGGCGGCAGGTCCTCAAAGTCGGTGGCTTCCATAAGGGAAAGGGCTTCCTTGATATTTTCTTCCAACTCAGGCAAGGAACTGCCCTGGGAAAAGACGTCCGGACGTTCCCGCAGGCGGCCTACGAACCATTCGCCATCCTGCCAGTAAACCAAGGTATAGCCTGGCATAGCAACTCCTTAAAGGTATGGTCTGGTGTCCATGAGGCGACTCTTTCCATGACGTCCCGATGACTAAAATTCTTGTGGGCTTGCCGTGGCAATGTCAAGGGCAGCAAGCAACAATAAAGCCTACGTCCCGCTCCGGGCTTCCTTATAAGCCCGCAGCACGGCGTTAATCCGGGTTTGATACCCCTTTCCCTGGGCTTTAAACCAATTCAACACTTCCCGGTCTACACGGAGGGTTACCTGAGCCTTGGTTTCGGCATGTTTGACGATTGCTTTGTCCCAGAACTCTTTCCCTAAGGCGCTAAGATCAGGAATCTCCGAATAATCGATATCCTCATCTTTCAAGGCATCAATCCTGGATAAGTCGCTTTTGATAGATTTCTTGCTCTCTCGCATTGGCTTTCCTCATCGAAATTATTCTCGTTTTCTCTCCCCTGGCGACGTGCACCACGACCACCACCGGCCCGCTAAACTTCCCAGGGTGAACAGGCGATCTTCCCCATAATCATAGCGCTCATCGGGAATGGTGACGGTATCTCCGGAAAAGATTTGCCGGGCGTCTTCAAACGAGAGACCATGCTTCAAGAGATTTGCCCGGCATTTCTCCTCATCCCATTCAATTTGCATAATATAATGTAACTACAAAGTGTAATTTTGTCAACCGGAGCCCATAAAAAAACCGGCTTTCCCGGGCACAACGCCCGGGAAGCCGGTTTTGGTTTCTTATGTTTGGTGCGCCAGGCGCACCCTACAGCTTAGAACAGGCCCATTACCTTACCGGTCTTGGTATCCACATCGATGCGGCGGAAGGCCGGGTCGGAACCGGTGCCGGGCATGAGGGAAATGGCGCCGCAGACCGGGCAGATGAACTTGGCGCCGCTGTAAATCAAGAAGTCCCGCACCGGCAGCCGCCAACCCTTGGGGGTGCCTTTCCGGGTGGGATCGTGGGTCAGGGACAGGTGGGTCTTCACCATCATGGTGGCGTATTCGTTGTACTTGGGATCCTTCTCGAAACGGTCCGCCTTGGCGTTGGCTTCGGGGGCGAAGTCCACGCCGTCCGCGCCATACACCTCTTTGGCGATGGTTTCAACGCGTTTGCGCAGGGGCATCTCGTTGGGATAGAGGAACTTGAAGTTGTTCTTTTCTTTGCAGGCGTCAATGACTGCATCGGCAAATTCCAGGGCGCCTTCACCGCCATACTGCCAGTGCTTGGACACGGCCACCCGGGCGCCTTCCGCTTCGCAGGCCCGGCGAATCACCTGGTGCTCTTCGTCGGAGTCGAAATGGAAGGAGTTGATGCACACCACCGGGTTGATGCCGGCTTTCTTGATGCTACGGACGTGGTGCACCGCATTCTGCACGCCGTCTTCCAACCACTTCATGGTCTCTTTCGAGGCCGAGAAGTACTCTTTGGGCACCGGCTTGCCCGGCGGGCACGGCAGGGCGCCGGCGTTGACGCCGTGGTGCTTCAGGCCCCGGACGGTGGCGGTGAGGACCGCAACGTTGGGAACGAGGCCGCTGAAGCGGCTCTTCACGTTCCAGAACTTCTCAAAGCCGATGTCGGCGCCGAAGCCGGACTCGGTGATGTGGTAGTCAAAGAGCTTCAGGCCGATCTGGTCGGCGACGATGGAGCTTTGTCCCACCGCGATGTTGGCGAAGGGGCCGGCATGTACAAAGACTGGCTGCTTTTCCACGCTCTGCATCAGGGTGGGGTTGATGGAGGGCACCATAAACGCGGTCATGGCCCCGCCCACTTCCAGGTCGCCGGTGGTGATGGGGTTGCCTTTCTTATCGTAACACACCGTGATTTCATTCAGGCGTTTTTTCAGGTCTGCCAGAGAAGTAAAGACGGACAGAATGGCCATGACTTCCGAGGACACGGCGATGCCGAATTTGGAATCCATCAGGAAGCCGTCCATCTTGCCGCCCCGGCCGATGGTGATGTTGCGCAGGGCCTGGGCGCAGAAGTCCATGATCCAGCCCATTTCGAAGTTTTTCGGATCGATGTTCAGACGCTTCAGGTTCCGTTTGGCCAACTGCTCGTCATTGTAGTTGAACTCGTGCTGCAAGCGGGAGGAGGCGGCCACCATGGCCAGGTTGTGGGCGTTCATGATGTTATTGATGTCGCCGGTGAGGCCCAGGGAGAACTCGGTCATGGGGATCAAGAGCGAAATGCCGCCGCCGGCCGCAGTGCCTTTGACGTTCATGGTGGGGCCGCCGGAGGGCTGCCGCAAAGCGCCGCCCACGTTCACGCCTCGCATGCCCAGACCTTCAATGAGGCCCAGGGAGGTGGTGGATTTGCCTTCCCCCAGGGGAGTGGGGGTGATGGCGGTGACGTCGATGTAGTAGCCGTCGGGTTTGCTCTTCAGGCGTTCCAGGCACTTCATGTAGTCGACGCGGCCGATTTTTTGACCGTGAGGGATGCGCTCGTCTTTGGGGATTTCCAGTTTGTCGCACATCGCGTCAAAAGGAATCATCTCCGCTTCGGCAATTTCCGCAATCTGCCAGTCTTTCTGTTTAACCGGATCATACTTCGCCATAAACCAAGCCTCCTTATGGTTATGTAATTACTGGTGAATTCCCGGCATACCGCCCCGGCCGGGCCAGGACCAAAGTTAACCCTTAGCGCCCGCACTGCTTGTGGCAGGGCCTGCGCCAGGGTTCATACTTTTTTTCACATAGACCCCCATATAAACGACCGCGCAAGGGTTTGTCAACAAATATTTTTCCTTGGGAGAAAGGGCGGGCAAATTTTTCTGCGGGAATTTTATTTGACATCATTTTTTTCTGGAAGTAAACTTGTGAATAGATGTACAATATCTTTCCCGGCAGTGCCTGGATTTTCCAGAGTCTTCGGGAGATTATCATAGTACCCAGCCTTCCCTACTGCAAGCTTATCAACGCGGCAAAGGGGCGTTTCCATGCCGCGGCAAAGCCCAAAGAATTGTGGCAGGGCGCGGAGAATTCCGGTATCAGCTCCGGATAATCGGGAGAGGAGGAGCATTAATGGTCATCGGGGAAGCAAAACCCGTAGCGGAAATCCTGGAGATGATCAAGGATTTTAAAAAAGTTGTGGTCGCCGGCTGTAAAGGCTGCGTCACCGTCTGCAACGCGGGGGGTGAAAAGGAAGTGGCCATCCTGGCCTCGGAGCTGCGTATCGCCCGCAAGGCTGCCGGCAACGACCTGGAAACCCTGGAATACACCTGCGAGCGCCAGTGCGATCCGGAATACATCGAGCCTCTGGACGATTTGGTGAAAGACGCGGAGGCCATAGTCTCCATCGCCTGCAGCGTCGGCCCCCAATACTGCACGGCCCGTTATCCTTTTGTGCCGGTCTTTCCGGGGCTGAACACCATGTCCATCGGCGGGGCCCTGGAACACGGGGTGTGGAAGGAATTCTGCCAGGCCTGCGGCAGTTGCATCATCGGCGATTTCGGCGGGCTCTGCCCCATCACCCGCTGCGCCAAACAATTATTGAACGGCCCCTGCGGCGGCTCTTCCGAGGGCCTCTGCGAAGTGGGCAAAGGCAGCATTCCCTGCATCTGGCAGCTCATCTACGACCGCATGAAAAACCTGGGGCAGCTCCACAAGATGCAGGAAGTAAAACTTTATAAAAACTGGTCCACCAGCAGAGACGGCGGGCTACGCACTACTATACGGGAGGAGTTGAAACAATGACCGCCGAATATTCCGCGGGAAGCAGACTGGAAAAAATCTTTAAGAGCGGCCAGAAGGCCCTGACCGGCGAATGCGGCCCGCCCCGGGGTTGCGATGTCGACCATTTTAAGCACAAAGCCAGCTTTTTGAAGGGCAACGTCGACGCGGTCAACGTCACCGACAACCAGACCGCGGTGGTGCGTTTCTGTTCCATGGCCGCGTCCAAAATCCTCCTGGAAATGGGCGTAGAGCCGGTGATGCAGATGGTGACCCGGGACATGAACCGCATCGGCCTCCAGAGCAACATCCTGGGCGCCGCCGCCTTAGGCATCAAGAACCTGCTCTGCCTCACCGGCGACCACCAGTCCTTTGGCGACCATCCCCAGGCCAAGAACGTCCACGACATGGACTCGGTGATGCTGGCCCACACCGTGAAGACCATGCGGGACGAAGGCAAGATGGTGAGCGGCACGGAACTCCAGGGCCGCCCCCAGATCTTCATCGGCGCCGCAGCCAACCCCTTTGCCGACCCCCAGGAGTTTAGGGTGATCCGCATGGGCAAAAAGATCGCCGCGGGGGTCCAGTTCATCCAGACCCAGTGCATTTACAACATGGAGAGATTCCGGAAATTCATGGAAATGGCCAACGACATGGGCCTCACCGAGAAGTGCTATATCATGGCCGGCATCACTCCGCTGAAATCCGTGGGTATGGCCAACTACATGAAGAAGTTCGTCCCCGGCCTGGACGTGCCCGACTCCTACATCACCCGCCTGAAAGGCGTGCCCAAGGACAAGGTGGCCGCGGAAGGCATCAAGATCGCGGTGGAGCAGATCCACGAATGCCTGGCCATGAAAGGCATCGCCGGCATCCACCTGATGGCCATCGAATGGGAAGAAAGAGTCCCGGAGATCGTCGAGGCCGCGGGCCTGCTGCCCCGGCCGGTGGTGGATTAAATCCTAGGGTGCGCTCTGCGCACCATAATTGGACGTTTCTAGAAAGACCCAGCCCGGTCCTGAAGGACCGGGCTTTTTTTACGGTCAAAATTGTTGTATGGTGGGGAAAAAAATAGAATAGGAAGATAAGATCATATAGGGTAATTACTTGAAGAACCCGCGTTATGGCCCGCCTCGAGCTACGGGTAAGGATTAAGCAATACGCTGCTGGCGGCTCATCGATCCTCCGCCTTTAGGAATACATTAATGCCTGAGAGCAATCTTCCCCACCCGGTGAAACGAGCCCTTAAGGAGCTTAAACAGTTCCTATCGGAGATTTACGGGGACCGGTTGCAAGGAGTTTACCTCTATGGCTCTTATGCCCGGGGGGATTTTCATGCCGGCTCCGATGTGGATATCCTACTGGTTCTGAAGGGGACGGTTAACCCTGGCCAGGAGATTAGCCGCCTGAGTTTGCGGGTCTCCGACATCTGCCTGGACCATGACGTCCTTATCGCTGTGTTCCCGGTTCCCGAAGAATGGCTGCAGAGCCGGAAAAGCCCTCTTTTTGAAAACGTGCGCCGGGAAGGAGTGCGGCTGTGACCTTGGCTGAGGAAATCCTGGGGATGCTGGCCAAGGCCAGGCGTTACCTCCATTCCGCCGAAGTTCTGCGGCAACAGCAAGATTTCGATTCCGCCGTCTCCCGCCTCTATTACGCCATGTTTTACGCAGCCGAAGCCCTGCTCCTGACCCGGGGACAGACCTTCTCCAGCCACCGGGCAGTGGTTTCGGCATTCGCTCAGCATTTTGTTAAGTCGGGCCTGTTATCCAAGGAGCTGCATCAATGGCTCAGGGAAGCATTTGAAAAGCGGCAAATAAGCGATTACGAATTCTTGAACGGAATGGGCGAGGCGGATGTTCTGGATTTGCAAGTGAAAGCAGAACGATTTCTCGGCCAGACTGAAATATTTTTGAAAGATAACGACGTTATTTAGGTTCGCGGTATCAAGATAACTTGACTCCGAAGGGATAAAAGGCCCTCATCTATTAGTATCAGGAGGCTTGGTATGGATAGCTCGGCAATAAGTTCCAAAGATGTTTCCATCCAACCCGACACCCTGTCCTTAAAAGACAAAGCCCGCCAGGAAGGCCTGGAGACCATCTGGGACCGGTTTGACGCCCAGCAGCCCCAGTGCGGGTTTTGCGATTTGGGGCTATCCTGCCGCATCTGCGTCATGGGGCCCTGCCGCATCGACCCCTTCGGCGAGGGGCCGAGCCGGGGGGTGTGCGGCGCGGACGCGGACATCATGGTGGCCCGGAACCTGGCCCGCATGATCGCCGCGGGCGCGGCCTCCCACTCCGACCACGGCCGGGACCTGGTGGAGACGCTCCTCGCGGTGGCCGAAGGCAAGGCCCCGGGCTATAAGCTCACCGACCTGGGGAAACTGGACCGCATCGCCGGGGAATTCGGCATCGCTGCGGACCTGCCGCCGGAAGGCAAAGCCAAGGAACTGGCCCTGGCCCTGATGGAGGAATACGGCATCAAAAAAGGCTTCCTCCAGTTCACCAAACGCCTGCCTGCAACCCGGCTGGAGAAATGGGCGAAGTTGGGAATCAACCCCCGGGGCATCGACTGGGAAATCTCGGAGATGCTGCACCGCACCCACATGGGGGTGGACAACGATTACGTCAATATTCTCCTCCAGGGCTTGCGTTCCGCGCTCTCCGACGGCTGGGGCGGCTCCATGATCGCCACCGAGGTCTCTGACATCCTCTTCGGCACGCCGCAGCCCGTGGCCTCCCAGGTGAATATCGGGGTCTTGAAGGCGGATCAGGTGAATATTCTGCTGCACGGCCACAGTCCCCTGGTTTCGGAGATGGTGGCCCGGGCCGCGGCGGACCCGGCGCTGCTCCAACGGGCGAAAGAATTGGGAGCCAACGGCATCAATCTGGCGGGCCTGTGCTGCACCGGGAACGAAGTGCTGATGCGCAAAGGCATCCCCATGGCCGGCAACCACCTGGTTCAGGAACTGGCCATCGTCACCGGCGCGGTGGAGGCCATGGTGGTGGATTACCAATGCATCCTGCCGTCCCTGCCGGAGGTGGCCTCCTGTTACCACACCCTCTTTTTCACCACCTACGACAAGGCGAAGTTTCCCAAGGCGAAGCACCTGTCCTTTTCCCCGGAGAACGGCGCGGCCCTGGGCCGGGAGCTGGTCGCCCAGGGGGTGGAGAATTTTGCCCGGCGGGACAAAAATAGGGTCTCCATTCCGGCCGCGCCCCAGGCCCAGGTCACCGGCTTTTCCATCGAGGCCATCGTCGCCGCCTTGGGGGGCACGCCCGGGCCTTTGCTGGAGGCGATTAAGGCCGGGCAGATCCGGGGCGCCGCGGGAGTGGTGGGCTGCAACAATCCCAAGATCACCCAGGATTACGGCCACGTGAATCTGACCAAGGCCCTTATCGCCGCGGACATCCTGGTCCTGGACACCGGCTGCACCGCGGTGGCCAACGCCAAGGCGGGTCTGAAAGAGCCCCGGGCCTCGGAACTGGCCGGACCGGGGCTGAAAGCCGTGTGCCAGGCTCTGGGGATTCCTCCGGTCCTGCACATGGGGTCGTGCGTGGACAACACCCGGATCATCAACCTCTGCGCGGCCCTGGCCGGGGCTTTAGGGGTGGACCTGGATCAATTGCCGGTGGCCGCGGCCGCGCCGGAGTGGTATTCGGAGAAGGCCGCGGCCATCGCCTGCTACGCGGTGGCCAGCGGCATTTACACGGTCCTGGGCGTGGCGCCCCCCGTCCTGGGGAGCGCGGCGGTGACGGATTTACTCCTCAACGGCCTGGAAGCCCACCTGGGGGCCAAATTCGCGGTGGAGCCGGACCCGGGGAAGGCCG
>DYJG01000719.1 GCA_020723225.1 Desulfobacca acetoxidans
CAGGAGTCCTTCACCAATATCGGCAAGCACTCCGAAGCCAATCGGCTGGCATTGAACATCATGCTAAATCAAAACGACCTGGCTTTTGAGCTGTGGGATAACGGCATAGGGTTTGATCCTGAAGAAGTCCTGCGCCGGCAACCCGGGGCCAAAGGGATGGGATTGGCCACCCTGGATGAACGGGTCAGGACCCTGGGAGGGGCCTTGCGGATAGAAAGCAAAAAAGGGGAGGGCACCCGGTTGTGGTTTGAGATGCCGGTGAAGGACAGGGGCCAGGGGCCAGACGGCGGGGATCAGGGGTAAGGGGCCAGGGATTAGGGGTCAGTGGCCAGTGGCTAGTGGCCAGTAGTCAGGGATTAGAGTGGAGATAAATAATATCGGCGTCCATCGGCGTGTATCGGCGGCAAAAAAAATTAACCGCCTATGCACGCCGATAAATGCGGATAATCAACATTTCTCGCGTCTTTGCGTCTTTGCGTGAGATAATAAAAAAGGAGGGCTCATGGCCCTCCCTTTTCAATAAAGGATTGGGGGGTAAGGCCTCTGGGCCATACCCCTCGTTATTTCTTTAACTTGCCTTCGCCTCCGGGTGTTCCGCCAGCCAGGCGGCCCGGAGTTCGTTTTTCATGGGGCTGGGGCCCAGTTTATAGGCCCGCTCCGCCATCTCCTTGGCGATGGCCGCGAATTTCGGCCCCTCCGAGGAGGCCAGGTTGAACATCTCCACCCGTTCCGGCTCCATGCCCATCATAGTGAAGTCTTTTTTCAGCTTATTCACCCGTTTTTTGGCCCGGAGATTACCCTTCAGGTAATGGCATTCCCCTTCCAGGCAGCCGGCCACGAAGACCGCGTCCGCGCCGCCTTCGAAGGCCTTGAGGAGGTGGAGGATGTCCACCCGGCCGGTGCAGGGCATGAGGATGACCTTGATCTCCGGGGGATATTGCAGTCGCATCGAACCTGCCAGGTCCGCCGCGGTGTACGCTCAGTAACGGCAGCAAAAGCCGATGATCTTGGGAGCAAAAGGTACGGTCATGATTCTCTCCTTTCTTTAACTCGCGGCCAGAGCCGTTTCCTGGGCAATGATCTGGGCATCGGTATAGTGTTTCATGGTAATGGCCTTGGCCGGGCATTCGGAGACGCACACCCCGCAGCCCTGGCACTTGGCCGGATCGATATAGGCCGCGTCGATCTGGTAATCGATGACCGGCACGTTGAAGGGACAGGTGCGCACGCAGGTAAGGCAGACCGCGCACTTATCCGGCTCCACCACCGCCACCACGCCGCCCACGGAGACCTTCTCCAGGGCCAGGAAGGTGGCGGCCCGGCCCGCGGCCGCCTTGGCCTGGGCGATGGACTCGTCAATGGGTTTGGGATAGTGGGTCAACCCGGCC
>DYJG01000048.1 GCA_020723225.1 Desulfobacca acetoxidans
AATCCTGGTTCTAATACCAATTCGCAATCAAAAGGCGTTAAATCGTAGGGGCGAACCTTGTGTTCGCCCTGAGCGCCCGGGGCGAACGCAAGGTTCGCACCTACAAAAAACTGTCGATTAATTGGGAGTTGGTATAAAAATTGTCCATTAAAATGTCCAATATTTACCAGGCAATCCTCTGTGGAAATATCCATCATTCCCCTCTCCCCCCGTGGGGGGAGAGGGCAGGGTGAGGGGGGCACAAGGCCGGCAAATGCTTCAGGTTTCCAATCTGCCCCATCTATCCATTCTGAGCCAACAGCATCCCCGGAGTCCCCCACCTTCCGCATGATCTCCTGGGTATCCCCTTCCCGGAACCAGAGGCCGCCGTATTTGGCCAAAACCTCGAAGCTGCCGCCGATGGCCAGGATGAAGCGGTCCTTAAAGGGCAGGCGCACGCAGCGGTAAAGGTAGATGTCTTCTATCTCCGGGTCTTGTCGCAGTTCCGGCACGATCTCCGGGGGCAGATAATGGTCGTAGGCCGCGGTGGAGAAGACCGCGGGCCCGAAGAAGATGTCGCCGCTGATGGAACGGGTCACCCACAGGTTCACGGTCTCGCGAAAGGAGCCGATCATCACCGCCACGGCGATGAGCATCCCCAGGGCGCAGGCCAGCGCGGCGATGGAGACGGCGCTGCGGCTCAAGGAACCGGAAAGATAGCGGCAGCCCAGGTCTCCGGGTGGGCCCAGGAACCGGCGCAGCAGCGGCCGGACGCGCTCCCCCAGGGTGCGGGCGGCCAGGGGCGTGAACAGGGCAAAGGCCAGAAGAATGAGAAAGGCCGCGGCAAAGCTCGGCAGAGACGGTCCGGAGCCGAAGGGCAGCACAACCAAAAATCCGGCCAAAACCAGGGCCAGGAGGCCCAGGATAAAAAAAGCCCAGGCGTGGCTCTGGAGACGTTCTTCCAGTTCCTCCCGGTGCCAGACTGCTTTAACCCGGGTGCGGGCAGCCTCCGCTGCGGGGATCCAGGCGGCGACGAGGGTGGCGGCCGCGGCCAGGCCCCAGGCCTGGAGGAGGAGGGGGAGCTGGACCGTGATTTCTCCGGCCCGGACCGGGGTGTAGAGGGAACTGAGATTCTGGGTCATCATTCCCAAAGCGCTTTTTGCCAGGATGACCCCCAGGCCCAGTCCCAAAAGGCCGCCAGCCGCGCCGGCGGCCAGGCCCTCGGCCAAGAAAAGAAGCAAGACCTGGCGGCGGCTCATCCCTAAAGTGCGCAGCAACCCGATCTCCCGGCGCCGGCGCACCACCGAGAGGGTGACGGACTGATAAATGAGAAACATGCCCACGAACAGGGCAATGGCGCTGAGAACCGACAGGTTCACCCGATAGGAAGAAACCATGCCCTCCATCCGCCGGGCCTGGGAACCGGGGCGGGCCAGTTCCACGCCGGGGGGCAGTTCCCGGGCAAGACGGGCCGCGGCTGCGGCTTCATCTCCGGAGAGGATGAGGTCGATATAATCCAGCCGGCCCACCCGGTCCAAGAGCTCCTGGGCCCCGGCCAGGTCCATGAGCAGCATCGCGCCTTCCAGGGGATAAAGGCCGTTGGGGGTGCGAAAGACCCCGGCCACTTTCAGGGTCTGCCGGGCCGGGCCGATGAGCACCTTTAGTGCGTCGCCTATTTTGAGGGACTCCTTGGCGGCCAGGGGCTCGCTCACCAGGACCGCACCGGGTTCGGTGAGAAATTTTTGCAGCGACTCCCGATCCAGCCTGCTTCCCGTTTTCAAGTCGAAATTGCGAAACGGCCTTTCGGAAAAGGGGTCGATCCCCAGGAGCAGCACCGGTCCTTTAAGGTGTCCGGCAAATTCCAGGACGCTTTCCACCGCGGGCGCGGCGGCTTTGACCTCCGGCAGGCGGCGGGCCTTGGCAAACAGGGACTCCGGCAGCGCCGCGCCCGGGCTTTGCAGCCGCCATTGGGCCTTCCCGGACAACGCGGTGACTCCGGCCTGGAAACTTTGCAAGGCCGCAGTAGCGGCCAGGGAGATGCTTAAATAAACCGCGGTGCCCAGGGCGATGCCCAGGATACCCAGGAGGGTGCGGCCGGGGTATTCGGTTAAATGACTGAGCGAAATTTTAAAGAGGAAGGGTCTCATAGAGAATAGTTCAAAGTTCAAGGTTCAAGGTTCAAGGTTCAAGGTTGGGTGGTTATCGGTTGTCATTGAGTCATTTATAGGCCTTTGGCTCTGCAAGCACGAAATGTTAGTTCGCAGCAGCACTATCAACTTTGAACTTTGAACCTTGGACTTTGAACTCTTCTCATTTGTTATGGAAGAAGAGAACCATCCTGCATCGATACCACTCGATCCGCGTATGCGGTGATTTCAGCCGCGTGGCTCACCAGGACCACGGTCTGGCTCCAGTTCCGGTGCAGGCGGGCGAAGAGTTCCAGGACCTGGGCCGCGCTGATGGAATCGAGATTGCCCGTGGGTTCATCGGCCAGGAGGACCGCAGGCCGGTTGATCAGGGCCCGGGCGATGGCCGCGCGCTGCATCTCCCCGCCGGAGACCTGATGGGGTTTGTGGCCCCGCCGCGACGTCAATTCCACCTCCGAAAGCCAGTGGGCGGCTTCCTCCCGGGCCCGGGAATAGGAATGACCCTGGAGCACCCGGGGCAGGGCCACGTTTTCTTCCAGGGTCAGCAGCGGCAGGAGGTTGAAGGACTGAAAAACCACCCCCACCCGGTCCCGGCGGAATTGGGTCAGTTCCTGGTCGGAGAGACGGGCCAGGTCCCGGCCGTCCACCACCACCAGGCCTGAGGTGGGAGGCTCCAGGCCGCCGATGATGTGCAGCAGGGTGCTTTTGCCGCAGCCGCTTTTCCCCCTGACTGCCAGGAATTCCCCGGAGCCGATGGCGAGGTTGATCCGCCTGAGGGCCTGGATCTCTTCAGGACCACGGCGGTAGGTCTTGGTGACCTCCGTTAGTTCGATCATTAATGTTCCCGGTTATTAGAAAAAGTGATCAGTAGGCAGTTGCCAGTGGTCAGTTGCCAGTGATCAGTAATCAGTAATCAGTAATCGGTAATCAATGGTCAGTGGTTGATATTCCGGATCTGAATTAAAAAATTAGACAAAGAATCCCGCGAGCAAAAGGTTAAAAGCCCAAGTAACAAAAACCCAAAACCCAAAACCCAAAACCCAGAACCCAGAACCTGTGAACCGGCCCCTGACCCCCGACCTTTCGCATTATAACCGGCAACGTCCGGAAGTTAAAGTTCAGGCCGGGGCGAGCCGATGCATTAGACAAACATCAGGAACCAAGGGGCGGGGGGAGGGCAGAGGGCCCTCTCACACACCACCGCGGATAAAGGAATGACCATCAATAACTTAAGCCCTGCTGAAGTAACCCGGTATGCCCGCCAGATGGCACTCGACGGCTGGGGCCGGGAGGCCCAGGAAAAGCTGAAATCCTCCAGAGTGCTCATCGCCGGGGCCGGGGGGTTGGCCTCTTCGGTGGCGGTTTATCTTCTGTCCACCGGCGTCGGCGCCATCCGCATGGTGGACCAGTCCCGGGTCACCCTTTCCGACCTGAATCATCAAATCCTTTATCGGGAGCGGGATCTGGGCAAGTCCAAGGCCACGGTGGCCGAGCGCCGCCTCAAGGACCTTAATCCTTTTTCCCTGGTGGAAGGGCAGTCCAAAACCATCTCCGAACACAACATCTCCCGCCTGGCCGCCAACTGCAACCTGATCATCGACGCCATGAACAATGCGCCGGCCGGGTATCTGTTAAACCAGGCGGCGGTGAAATTCCGCCTGCCGCTGATCCATGCCTGGGTCTGGGAAATGGACGGCCGGGTCACCACTTTCTGGCCGGGCCAAGGCCCCTGTTTGGCCTGTGCCTTTCCGGAGGCTTCCAACGGCCATAAATCCGCGCTCCTGGGACCCATGCCCGGCATTATGGGAGCGCTTCAGGCCCTGGAAGCCTTGCGCATCCTGGGCGGCATGGGACCGGCCTTAATGGGCCGGCTCATGATGTTTAAAGGCGATCAATTCAACTTCCATGAAAAGCCGGTAAAGGCCAATCCCCAATGCCTGGTCTGCCGGCGGCTTTATCCCTAACCCAAGTCAGGGAAACGTCCTGCCGGCGCCGGCAGTTCCTCCTGTAGTCAACTTCCCCAAAGGGCAATACCACCCGAAATCTTTTAAATAACTTTACATATTTTTTGATTTTCGCAGACCTTAAGCCTCCTTGCCTTTTCTTCTCCGGGATGGCAAGCAGTTTAAGCTTGATTTAAGGGAACCTGGAAGACCTGGAAGTTTTTTCGGCGCTCTCTCATCTTGGAGGATAACATATGGAATTATCAGCAAATAATAGTTACCGGAATTTTTAAAGAGAATGAAAGCCTTTTGTTCTTTCCCCATCTCCGCCTGAGCATGCCCCCAGCCCATGCGAGGATTTGTCCGGGGCACTTTAAGATTTCTCAAAAAATATCACCTTTAATTAATTTTTTTTCTAAAGTTATTCCCCGCCATTCTCGAAAAGAGAGTTAAATGCTTAAAAACCCAGACAAGGAAGTTGAGCTGGATTACAAGGAGGTAAGGGGTCATGTCTCTAGTAATTAACCACAACTTAATGGCAATGAATGCGGCCAGGAGCTTGAGCTTCACTTATAGCCGTCTGGCCACATCCGTTCAGCGCCTGTCTTCGGGCCTCAGGGTCAACAGCGCGCAGGACGACGCCGCCGGCCTGGCCGTCCGGGAAATGATGCGCACCGACATCCGGGTCATGAACCAGGGGGTCCGGAACGCCAATGACGCCATTTCCCTGATCCAGACCGCTGACGGTGCGTTTTCGGTCATCGACGAAAAGCTGACCCGGATGAAGGAACTGGCCGAACAGGCCGCCACCGGCACCTACACCACGGCCCAGCGCCTGATCATGGACAGCGAATATCAGGCCATGGCTTCGGAGATCACCCGGATCGCCAACGCCACCGATTTCAACGGGGTCAAACTCCTGGACGGCAGCCTCTCCGGCAGCAGCGTGAATCCCGGATACGGCCAGCAGATGAAGATCCACTTCGGCACCGGCAACAGCTCCGCGGAAGATTATTATTACATCCGCATTGACCGGGCCACCGCTTCCGCCCTGGGAGTGGGGAGCGGCGCCGGCACGGGCGCAGGGTCGACCATCAGCACCCAATCCGCGGCCCAGGCCGCCTTGCAGGCCATCGACAGCGCGGTGGCCACCAAAGACACTGTCCGGGCCAATCTGGGCGGCATCGCCAACCGCCTGGCCAACACCATCTCCAACCTGAGCATTCAGGCGGAAAATTTGCAGGCTGCGGAATCCCGGATTTCCGACGTGGACGTGGCCACGGAGATGACGGAGTTTACCCGGAACCAGATCTTGACCCAGGCTGCGGTAAGCATGCTGGCCCAGGCCAACACTCTCCCCCAATTGGCCTTAAAACTGATGGGTGGTTAATGCCGTGGTTAGGCGTCAGAAGGGTCAATGAGGAGGCGAGCCATGCAAACGGATAAAGTATCGCGTAACTTAATGTTGACCATCGACCAGATCTCCCAACTTACCGGGGTGCGGAAATCAACACTGCGTTATTGGGAAAAATCCTTCGACGATTTTCTCAAGCCGGCCCGGACCCAATCCAACCGCCGGGAGTATACTCTGGAAGACCTGGACGTGATCAAGGCCATCAAGAGGCTGTTGGAGGATGAACATCTCACCACCCAGGGCGTGCGCCTGAAATTGGGGGAAATCGCCGGCAACGGCAAGAAGCCCCTGACCCGGAGCAAGGCCCGGTTCGGGTGAGGTATGAGGGGATCCTCCACTAGACATAGAGAAGGGGCGGATACTAGTTCCGCCCTTTAGTTCTCACGCAAAGACGCCAAGTCGGAAAAGATTCACCACAGAGGCACAGAGGACACAGAGTTTCACAGAGAAAAGAATTATGGTTTGGCGCAGAGCGCCAAACCATAATTAATTAACTCTGTGTATCTCTGTGCTCTCTGTGCCTCTGTGGTGAGGTCTTTGCTCTTCTCACATTTCCGGCATGACCCGGCCATCCAAGAGCCGGACCAAGTCATCTTCCCCGGGACTCCAACCCCAGGCCGCCTGCCAGACCCGGGGACTCTCCATGCAGAGGTAGACGAAGGCCCCGGGCAGGGCCTCTCCCAGCCAGCCCCGCATGCGGGCATACATCTCTATGCGCAGGTCCTTAAAATAACGAAGTTTGCCGTCCGGAGCCCGTACCATTTCAAACGCGGCGATGCGGCTTAGGGGGAAGCGCCGGTGTAGCAACTGCCGCATGGGCGGCAGAAAACGCAGACCCCCCAAACTGATCCAGGCCACGGCCCCTGGGGGCACGGCCGCGCCCAGCCGCTCCACCGTTCGTCGATAAGCATCTTCCCACCCGGGAAAATAGATGAGGGGATCAAAATGGAAGGCCAGCCGGAAACCCGCGGCCGCAGCCCGGGCCGCGGCCTTCAGACGGGCTTCCAGAGGAGCAGTGCCCCGTTCTTCGGAACGGATGATTTCCGGGGGATTGAGGGACCAGGCAAAGATCACCTGGGGATTGGGGCCAAAGGAAAGCAAAGGCTCCAGGCGGCTCCACTTGCTTTTAATCTCCAGCACGGCCCGGGGCCGGGAGGCAAAGAAAGGAAGCAGCCGGGCGTTGAGTCCGGTAAGTTCATCAAGGGCCAGGCTGTCCCCGAACTCCCCGGTTCCCAGGCGCCAGACCTTTTCCGGATCCGCGGCCAGGCGTGAGTCAACCTCCGCCAGCAAGTCCTCGACATTCACAAACAGGGTGATGGCGGGAATATTCAGATAACCCTGGAGCACGCAGTAGGTGCAATCCAAGGGGCAGTTCAGGCCCACCTGCAAAACCTGGTAGCCGCAGCAGACGTAGTCCTTGGTCCCCGGACAGGGCCGCCAGAACGGGCCTTTTTGGACGGCCAGCAGCAGGGTGGATTTGGCCTCCTCCACGAGCGCGGGCGGCATGCCTTCCCGGGGCCGGAGCGCGTCCCGGTGGGGGATGACCTCCAAGGGGACCCCGGGGAGCCGCGCCAGGACGCGGCGGGTCAGGTCGTAATCAGCGGCCCCGGCTTCCAGAAAGATGCGTTTGATGCGGTTAGTAGTCATACAAGAAAGACTTCACCACAGAGACACAGAGGACACAGAGATTCACAGAGATAAATAATTTTGGTTTGGCGCCAAGCGCCAAACCAAAAATCTTTTCCTCTGTGTAACTCTGTGCTCTCTGTGTCTCTGTGGTGAATCTTTTTCTTTTTCAAAAATCCACGTACGCTCCCCGTTTCATGCTGCGGAGGTGGCAGTTGTCGTTGACCGACATGATGTGCCAGGTGTCCCCCACCAGGTGGAAGCGGTTGATGGCCGTGGTATCCTGGCCGATGCGCCAGAAGTGGGAATTATCCAGGCCGATGAAGCGGGCGATGAGGACTTTGTTCACCGCCCGGTGGGCCGCAAGCAGCACCGTCTGCCCGGGATGGCGCTTAACCGCCTCCTCCACCGCGGCCCAGGCCCGCAGTTCCACCTCTTGAAGGGTCTCCCCCCGGGGGAAGCGCACCGTGTGGGGCGCGGTCTCCCATTGGCGGTAGAGGTCGCCGTAGACCTTCTTTACCTCGGTCAAAGGCAGGCCCTGCCACTCCCCGTAATTGATGTCCCCCAGGCCCGGCAGATCCTGCGCCTGGAGTCGATGATGGCGGCAGATAGCAGCCGCGGTATCCCGGGCCCGGGATAAGGGGGAGCTGTAAGCCGCGTGGATGGCCTCCTTTTGCAGCCACTCCCCGGCCATTTCTGCTTCCTCACGGCCGGTGTCGTTTAACGGGATATCCACCGTGCCCCGGAAGATTTTGTCTTTGTTCCACGGGGTTTCGCCGTGGCGTACGAGGATAATTTTGGTCATGGTTTTCCTCCGAAACGGAAAAATTCATCTTGTCATAGCGGCCCGGGTCAGATCAGGACAAATTCCCTACCAGGTTAGTCTACCATAAACCCATAAGTTTTTGTTATTATGGACGGGTATTGAGGGTGAAGAGAGAGATTGTTGGGGCAAACATGGAAAAAATCCTGGTATTCATGACCTGTCGCTAATTAATACTGTTCGTTGGTTCTTCTCTTTACCAAACATTAACCTGACACTTCTGCTAAAGCCCTTCTTTTGTCATTCTGAACGGAGCGAAGCGGAGTGAAGAATCCGGCTTTTTGGCGTCCATAATTTTCAATCTGCTTGTAATCACCGGCGCCGCCGGAAAAAGCCCTGCTGCCAAAAACGAGATTCTTCGGTCGCTCCGCTCCCTCAGAATGACAGGGAGGGAGACTTTCGCAGAGGTCTCAGCCCAGAGGTCTGAATGGAAGGTTTTATAGTAGGAGCCATGGCCGCGGTCCTGCTGCTGATAGGGATTCTGCTTATGGTCGGGAGCCGGGCCCTGGACCGGGCAAAATCCGGACTCAACCCGGATCATCCCGGCCCCTGGCCCGCTGCGGCCATCATCGTGCCGGTGGCCGGGGCCGCGGCTAATCTCGCGGCCAACCTGCGTTCGCTGCTTTCCCAGGATTATCCGGATTACCAGGTAATTTTTGTGACTCGAGACCTGGAAGATCCGGCCACCCAGGTAATCGCCGCCCTGATTCCGGAGCATCCCGGCTCCCGGCTGATCCTGAGCGGCCCCGCGGCGCATTGCGGCCAGAAGAACCACAACCTGTTGGCCGGAGTGCAGGCTGCAGGGGAGGCCCCGGAAATTCTGGTTTTTTGCGACAGCACCCGCCTGGCCCCGGCCAACTGGCTCAAAGGCCTGGTGCTGCCCCTGGTTAAGGGGGAGGCCCCGGTGGTGAGCGGCTACTACCACGTCATACCTCAAGATGGGGGCCTCGCGGCCTGGGGCCGGGCCGTGACCGCGCTCTTCTTATTTCTTACCAAAGGCATTTCCCGGCTCAACCAACCCTGGGGCGGGGGCACGGCCATCAGGCGGCGGCTCTTCGAGGACCTGCGGGTGCAGGACCTTTGGGCCACGAACGTGGTGGACGACGTCTCCCTGGCGATGCTGCTCCAGGAAAAGGGCCTGCGGGTGGGCCTGGCCGCGGGCGAGAGCCTCATTACTCCCATATCCGGAGATACCTGGGCCACCTGGAGCGACTGGGCCGTCCGCCAGTGGATCTACCTGAAGTTTTGCCTGCCCGGGTCCTGGCTGGCTTTGGGTCTATTTTTTTATCTGCTGGCGGGATTGGTGCTCCGGGCCGGGGTGCGGATCATTATCGCTTCCCTGGGTTCCGCGCCGCTTTCCGCCTGGCCCGAGGCCGCGTTTCTGGGGGCCCTCACCGGCATGGCCATCTACCTGAAAGACCTGCATCCCCAACCCCCGCGGCTCGGCACCTGGCTGCCCGCGTTTTACGCGGCCATCTTCATGGGCGCGTGGTGCCACCTCCTGAACTGGCCCATGCGGTACATTCACTGGCGGGGGATTTTCTACCGCGTGGGGTGGAAGGGTAGGGTATTGGGGATCAGAAAAAAAAATACTTAACCACAGAGACACAGAGGACACAGAGGTTTCACAGAGGAAAAGATTTTTTGTTTGGCGCAATGCGCCAAACAAAAATTATTATCTCTGTGTAACTCTGTGCTCTCTGTGTCTCTGTGGTTAATCATTTTTCTTTCCACCAGCGCCAGGACAGGGCGAAGAAGGGGACCAGGGCCAGGAGTTCGGCCAGGTTCCGGGGGAGCAGCGATTTGGTGAGGAAATAGGCCAGGAGGCCGGCCAGCGCGGCTCCGATCAATTGCAGAAAGGGTTTCCGGGGGATCAGGGTCAACTTTATTTGGCAATAGGAGACGGTCATGGAGGTCACCGCCACCTTGGTGATGACAATGGAGAGGGCCGCGCCCAGGAGCGGCTGCCAGGGGACCAGCAGCCCGCAGGCCAGGAGGTTGATCCCCAGGCCGCTTAAGTAAAAGACCAGCAGCAGCTTCTCCCGATGCATGCTGACCATCAACAGGGCCGCGAGGTTGTGGAGAAAGCCGCAGATGATGGTGGCCACCAGGATTTTTTGGAGCCAGACCGCGTCCTGGTAGTGCGTGCCGTAGATCAGCATAATCAGGCGGTCGCTTTCCACGGCGAGCCCGAACATCAAGGGCAGGGCCGCGGCCAGGAGCCAGCTTGCGGTTTTCTGCGCCAGGCTGGAGACCTGGGCAATATCTTTATCTTCCTTCCAGAGCTTCACGAACACGGGGAAGAGGACGCTTTGCAGCAGCAGGCCGGACACCACCCCGGAGACGCCGTCCACGGT
>DYJG01000720.1 GCA_020723225.1 Desulfobacca acetoxidans
TGGCGCAATAATCGTAAATGTAAGATTTTACCTTTTTACTTTTTACTTTTGCCTTAAAGTTAAGGCAACACTGCCCGCTGATTCCTTAGCATAGGGGCTTATTTTCCCTTCTTTTTCCCGGACCCTTGCCCGGGTCAGGGCCGGGACGTCGCGCTCCGGAGCGGAGAGGACGGGTTTCCCCCCGGCCGCGGCCAGGGCCCGGACCATGCCCCGATAGACCCACAGGTGGAGCGGGTACAGGCTGTACCAGTAGAGTATACCACTAAGGCCCCTGGGGAAAAACCTGGAAAACAATTGCACTTCGGTTTGCCCCCCCTTTATGGGAGTGAGGCGAAACTCCATAAAGGCCTCTCCCGGCACCTTCATTTCCGCCAGGAGCACCAGGCGCCGGGAGGGTTTCACCGCCAGCACCCCCCAGAAATCCAGGTGGTCGCCCACCTTGAGCCGCGTGGGATGGCTCCGGCCCCGGCTCATTCCCACGCCGCCCAGGAGCCGGTCCAGCCAGCCCCGGAGCCGCCAGAGCCAATTGCCGAAATACCAGCCGGTCTCGCCGCCGATGCGGCTGATGGGTTCCCATATTTCCTCCGGCGCGGCTCCAAGACGGATGCGGTACCCAAAGCTGAGAACGGTGCCGCCGGCATAGTCGGCGTCGTCGCAGTGGGTATATTCCGGGGGGGTAAGAGGCCCCAGATCCTGCCAGCAGGTTTCCATGGTCTGCTGGCGAAATCTGACCAGGGTCATTCTGATGCTCCGGCGGCAGTCCAGAAGCCTCTGGGGCAGGAGGCCGCGGATGCGGTTTTCCAGGCAGACTACCGGATCGCCCAAACCTGCCGCCAGGGGCCGCGCCAGGGACGCGGGCACCGGGGTGACGAGGTGAACCAGATAGGAACCCAGGCAGGGGGAGAGAAAAGGGACGGGGAGGACGAGGCGTTTGGGAAGACGGGCTTCCTGGGCGTAAATATCAAAAAGTTGCCGGTAAGTCACGACTTCGGGTCCGCCGATGTCGAAGGTCTCCCCTTTGGTCTGGGATTGCTTCAGGCAGCCCACCAGGTAATTCAGAACATTGCGGATGGCAATGGGTTGGACCGGGGTATGGATGCAGCGGGGCACCACCATCAACGGCAGCCGGTCCACCAGGTAACGCATGATCTCAAAGGCCGCGCCCCCGGAACCCAGGATCATGGCGGCGCGCAAGCAAGTGCAAGGCACCGGACCGGACCGGAGGATATCGGCCACTTCCTGGCGGGAGCGCAGATGCTCGCTTAAATCCGGATCGGCCGGATTCCCCAATCCCCCCAGATAGATGATCTGCTCCAAACCGGCCTGGACCGCGGCCCTGGCCATATTGGCCGCGCCCCGGCGGTCCTTCTCCAGGAAGTCCCC
>DYJG01000721.1 GCA_020723225.1 Desulfobacca acetoxidans
CTGAGCGGAGGGCATTAATATAAAAAAAGATTCACCGCAGAGGCGCAGAGGGCGCTGAGTCACGCGGAGAATAAATTTGGGCCTTGGGTAAATACCCAAGGCCCAAATTTTATTCTCTGTGAATCTCTGCGCCCTCTGCGTCTCTGCGGTGGGTTTTATCAGTTCACGGCGCCATCTGCACCGCGCCGTTTTTGATGGTGAGAAGGTACAGGGCGAGCTCCGCCTCCCGGTCGGCGTTGAACCTCTTAAACCCGGGGAGGTCGGGAGATTCCTTTAAGCCCGCCAGCTTCCGGGCGAGATCGGCCCGTTGCCGGCTCGGGTCTCCCGCCAGGGCCTTGAGCAGCAGTTTCACCACCCCGTAACCCTGGGCCGCCAGATAATCCGGGGCCTCCCCGTATTGCTGGCGGTAGGCGGCCATAAAATCCCGGAGGGCGGGATCCCCGTCAAAGAAGGCGTCGGGAAAGAGCGCCCCCTCCAGGGCCCGGGCCTCCGCCTGGGGAAGGTCCGGGGCATGAAGCAGGTTGGTGCCCAGGAGTTGCAAGCTTTTCAGGCCCGCTCCCTCCAGTTGTCCGGCCGCGGCCGCCACCGCGGCCGCGTCATCGGGGATGAACAGCGCCTCAAACGCGGAGCCTTGCTCCGGGCGGGACACGGCCTTGAGCGCGGCCAGGGCCGGGCCGAAGTCCCGGGTGGCGGGCGCGTAGGCCGTCTGTTCCACCACTTCCACCCCCTGGACCGAGGCCTCCTCCAGGAACTGCTGCATGAAGGTCTGCCCGTACGCGGAATCGGGATAGAGCACGGCGTAGCGTTTCAGGCCCATCTGCTCCGTGGTGCGCCGCAGTAAAGCCCGAACCTGTTGGCGGGCGGTGAGGAAGGCCTGGAACACATAATCTCCGGCCCGGGTGATGCCCTCTTTTTGGGACATGACGATGAGTGGCGCCTGGGTTTCCTGCGCGGCCTGGGCCGCGCCCTGGGACGCGGCGGCCCCCAAAGGCCCCAGGACGGCCAGGACACTGGGGTCCTTAGCCAATTCCCGAACTTGTTGGGCCGCGGTCTCCTGGTTATTGGGGGTATCCCGGAAACTCAGCTCCAGAGCCGTGCCCTTGGCCGCCAACTCCATCCCCTGTTTCACGTGGCGGCCGGGAATACTGAAATCCCCGGTCAGCGGCAGCAGAACGCCCGCCAGCGCCCGCTGGCCCTTAAGCAGCCGTTCCAGGGACGCCGCCTCCGGGCTTCCCGGGAAGCGTTCCTTTAAGGTTTCGGCCCATTTTCCCGCTTCTTCGGCGTTGCCCGCCTTCCGGGCCAGGTTGACCAGGCGCAGGAGCAAGGGCGCAGTCAAGGGCGTATCCCGGTAGAGGGTCACCAGGCTCTCCAGTTCCTGGG
>DYJG01000722.1 GCA_020723225.1 Desulfobacca acetoxidans
TCTTCCCGGAGATCGCTGGAGATGTAAATAAAGGTGAGCCCCATAAAGGCCAGGGCAAAGAGGTCAAAGGCCGCAAACAGCCGGTTGCCCGCCACCAGGACCGAAAGTGCGGAGACGATGAACAGGCCGAATAAGGGATAGAGCCCGACCTTGGAGATTCTCAATCTCTGATGCCAGAAGATCCAGCGGTAGATCCAGATGAAATATAAACCCAAAATGGGAAGATAGGACAGATAGATGCTGAATCCGAAAACCGTGCGGAAGATGTCCGACGGCGTGAACATAAAAGTCTTGCTCAGGTTGATGGGCGTGGCCATGACCAAAAAGGCCAGCAAAAACCGCCGGCGGTCTTGCAGGGCCAGGATCACGGGGATCGCACAGCCGCTGGCGAACAGGAACAGGAACCACCTCATCCGCAATTGGGTGATCATCATGAACGCCAGGCCCAAGATTATCCCCAACAGGATAAACCACAGGACGGATCGGCCCTGGGGAGCGTTAATCATCTTTTCTGAACCTGGCGTAGTCATTAGCGGAGTTCCGGTACGGAGGCCAACACCGACAAGCCGAGGTAGCGTTCCGCGTCCTCGGGATATTTCAAGGAGTCATCCCAATATTCCAGGAAAAAGGCCGTGCTGATGCTGAACACCAGGGAAAAGAGCAACCCCAGCCCCAGGTTCAGGGCCATGATGGGGAAGACGGGTTTCAGGGGCACTGCGGCCAGGCTCAGGATTTTGGCGTTCTCCAACCTCTGGTCGGCGCTTTTGGCCAGCAGGCTGTCCTGGTATTTCTTCATCAACACCGACAATATGCCTTGCTTGGTATCGATTTCCCGTTCCAGGTTGCCCAGGCGCATCTCCTTGTTGGGCAACTGGGCCATTTCTTCCTGCAAGCTTTTGATGGTCTGGCCGATGGCCTGTTCTTCGGCCTGAAGTTCCCGGAGCTTGGCCTTCTCCCGCTCCAGCAGGGTATCCACGTGGGCCCTGATCTGGCTCTTGAAGTGTTCTATCTGCTCCTGGGCATGCTGCACCTGGCGGCTTTCAGGAGTGTAGCGCTGGCGCACGCTCTTCATGGCCGACTGCAGGTTCACCAGTTTGCTTTCCAGGTCCACCAACTGGGTCTCCTGGGCCATTTCCGGAAGGGGGATCAGCAAATTGGGCCGGGACTTCCGGAGGTTCTGGATTTTGTCAACCTTGGAGCGGATGCGGATAATTTCCTTTTGGTTGTTGGTCAAGGAATTGTCGTAGGTCTCCAGTTTTTTCAGCAGCGCCTTGCTCTGGTCCGAAAAGGAGACGATGCCGGAGCCCTGTTTCAGGTTCAGCAGTTGCTCCTGCAGGGTCTTCATTTCCTTTTCCACCTTTTCGATCTGTTCCCCGTAA
>DYJG01000723.1 GCA_020723225.1 Desulfobacca acetoxidans
TTCGGTTTCCGGTTATCGGTTTTCGGTTAATAATAGTATTATATTCAATATGTTATCCAGTCAGGCGATCCCGGTTGCCGGCGGGCTTGGTTTACCTGAGTCTTGGAGGATAATGAGGAGGTTGTTGAATTATCTTAAAGAATTAATTAAAGAAATTCTTATAATTCTCCCCCCGATTTAAATTCCGTTTACCCCGGCGCCGGCCAGCCCCCGAAAGCGTACCGCCATTTCCGGCCCTTTGGCCTCCTCGTGTTTAAAAAAGACGAAGGCCCGCTCCCATTTCTGTAAAAGAATCTGGTCCAGCCACCGGGACAGGCCGCTCTCCGTATAATCGCCCCGGCGCAGGCGTAAATACCCCCAGGACGCCGTGGAGATAAGTTCCCGCACCGGATTCTCCTCCGTATCCGCGAGGCACAGGCTTAAGCCCCATTTCCGCAGCAGGCCGAGAATCTCCTCATCGAGCCAGGAGGGGTGGCGGAACTCGAAGGCGCCGGAGATGTGGCCGGGAAGCAGGGCCAGGAAATCTTCCAGGACCGGGCGGTCCTTACGAAAACCCGGGGGAAACTGAAACAGGACCGGCCCCAGTTTCTTCTCCAGAACCGACAAGGTGCGGAAAAAGTAATCCGTCTCCTCCCCCACGTTTCGCAACCGCTTCAGATGCGTGATGACCTGGGGCGCTTTCAGCGCGAAGATAAAATCCTCGGGGACTTGCTCAGCCCAGGAGGTGAGGACCCTCGCTGCGGGCATGTGGTAAAAGGTGTTGTTAATCTCCACCGCGGTGAGGCGGGAGGCATAGAAACCCAGCATGTCCCGAGGCGAAATCTTAGCGGGATAGAATTTTCCTTTCCATTCCTGATAGCTGTAGCCGCTGGTGCCGACGTAGATTTTCATAGCAGCCTTTCTCTGCGCCCTCTGCGTCTCTGCGGTGAAAAAATTTACCGCAGAGACGCAGAGAACGCAGAGTTCAAATTTCCTCCGGCTCCTCCCGGACCACTTGCGCCGCGGCCTTATCTTCCCGGAGCCTGGAAAAAACCGGCTGCCGCATCAGGCCGTCTTCGGTCCAGCCGGCAAAGGCCACTTCGCAGACCAGTTCCGGCCTGACCCAGGTGACCGGGGTGTCGCCGGGGGGCGTGATCTTAAAAGGACATTCTTTTTGGATCATTGGCTGCAATTTCTGATAAATCTTCTTAAGATTTTCATCCCCGAATCCGCCTCCCGAATGGCCGATGTAAATCAGTTCATCCCCTGCATACACCCCCAGGACCAGGCTGCCGAAATATTTTCTGCCCCCTCGCGGTTCCGTGAATCCGGCAATTATGCCTTCCTGGGTGAGCCGGGTCTTGATCTTCAGCCATTGGCGGCTCCTTTTGCCCAT
>DYJG01000049.1 GCA_020723225.1 Desulfobacca acetoxidans
GCAGGGGAATGCCCACCACCGGCAGCAAGCCGGTAACCATCCCCATATTGATGAAAAATTGCCAGAAGATCAGGCAGACTACCCCCAAGGCTACCAGGTGGCCGAAATTCTCCTTGCAGTCCCGGGCCACCTGCAAGCCCCAGAGGGTCAGCCCGGTGAAGAGCAGCAGCAGGACCACGGAGCCGATAAAGCCCCATTCTTCGGCAAAGACCGAGAACGCGAAATCCGTGTGCTGCTCCGGCAGAAACTGAAGCTGGCTCTGGGTGCCGTGAAGGAAACCCTTGCCCTTAAGCTGCCCGGAGCCCACCGCGATCTTGGACTGGATGATATGGTACCCGGCCCCCAAGGGGTCCCTGTCGGGATTGAGAAAGGTCAGCACCCTTTGGCGCTGGTAGTCCTTGAGAAAGTGCCAGATTACCGGAGACAGCAGCAACAAAGAGAAGCTGCTGACCATCAAAGTGCGCCAGTTGACGCCCACGAACAGGATCATGGACATGGCCGTCAGCAGCACCAGGACCCCGGAGCCCAGGTCCGGCTGCCTGATGATGAGTATGACCGGCAGCAGCACCAACCCCAAGGGCATTAAGAGGTCCTTGAAGCCCAGGGACGTCGACGGCAGGCCGCGGCTGAAGTAGCGGGCCAGGACCATGATAATGGCGATCTTGGCCAACTCCGAGGGCTGAAACGACAGGGGCCCCAAGGGCAGCCAACGCCTGGACCCGGAAACCATCTTGCCGCCGAACATTACCGCCAGCAGCAGGACGATGGTGAGGATATACAAGGGAAAGGCCAGCTTCTGCAGATGGCGGTAGTCGTAGAGAACCGTCACGCTCATGAGGATCAGTCCCACTCCCAGCCAATAGATCTGCTTGAGATAGATGGGGGTGGCGCCCGGCGGGGTGCGGTTGAACCCGGCGCTATAGAGATTGACGATGCCCATGGCGGCGATAATCATCACCAGGACCAGGAGCAGCCAATCGAAGTTTTGCAGTAAACGGCGGTCGAACATGGAATTATTTTAAGAGCATCAAAAAGACGCCAAATCGATTTCCGGATAGCGGGCCACGATTAAATCAGCTCCGGCCAGTTTATCCGGGTCATAAGTGGTGGCAAGGCCGATGCACTTCATCCCTGCCCGTCTCGCCGCTTCGATCCCGTAAGGGGAATCCTCAATGACCACGCATTTTTCAGGAGATGAATGCAGGCGGCGGGCCGCGTAGAGAAAAAGGTCCGGGTTGGGCTTGGACTGATGGCCCACGTCAGCCAGGGTAAAAATTTCGCCATGGAACAACTCGGATAAACCGAGATGCCGATCCACCAGCCTAAACAATTCCAAATCCATGGCGGTGGCAATACAAGTCTTATAGGTGCTCCGGACGCCATGGAAAAAATCCTCAAACCCTTCGATAAATTTCACCTCGTGCAGAAACAGATCCTTGACGATCTCCAGCCGTTCCCGTCCTAAATCCGCAGGGTCTCCCGGGAAGCCGTATTCCTTTTGCATGACCAACGCTCCTTCAGACAAAGATCTGCCGGTAAGGAGATGTTTTATCTTTTCCCGTTCATACTCGATTCCCCGCCGGCGCAGAAAAATCCGCTGCCCTAAATCCCAGATGGGTTCGGTATCGATCACCACCCCTTCAGCATCAAAAATTATGGTATCAATCATTCTGATTCTTGGCTTTATTATTATTATTCCCGGACCTCGATTTGAAGGCGTTAACCAAAATTTTGAAGAGCTCCTTGAAGGTTATTTCTCCAATTTTTCCGTAGGCCAGCAGAGTCCCAATCATAAGGGCCATGAAAATAACGATATGGCCAAAGGTGAGTTGGCCAATTTTGGTTAAATAAACCAACATGCCCGCAAGTATCACATGAAACGAAAGAATGAAATGACCGGATTTGATCCCTACATATTCCGGCTGACGCTCGGGAAACTCCTGGAAATGCGGCACGGCCACGCTCAAGGCGGAGATTGCCTTGGCGGTTGACCAGCTAAAGACCCGATATCCATAAAACCCGCCTTCATCGACCCGTTTTTCTCTCAGGCTCATCAAGGCCTCCCGGGCCAGTTTGCTGGTACGAAACTCTGAATTCATGAGGACTTTAATCAATAAAGCATCGGTCATAAATAAAAACCCGTAGCTGCCTTGTTCATCCTTGGGGACGATCAAGATATTCTCCTCCACCAGTTTTCTCGCCTCATTGGGGTGGTTCAATAACCACTCGATGGCCCCTTCCTCGTCTCTCCGGGAATGGCAGCGGAGGTCCTTACATTGCCCGGCCGTTTGCAGGGCCATGGCGGCGTAGATGGTATGGACCGCTTCGAGATGTCCCTGGGCGCCGAAAGAGCCGCTGCTGTTCCGGCACCGCTCCAGAAGGTATTTCATTCCCATCTCTATAGGCTCCCGGCATTCGGTGAGTCCGGCTCTATAAGCCTCCATCAGAGCCAGCAGACTGATCACCGAAGGCATTAAATCCAGGGAGGTCCCTCGTCTAAAACCCCAGGCCGTATATCCGTCTTCTTCCTTGCGGAGGGAGAGAAGCCATTTTACTCCATTTTTAACCGGCGCATCTTCCACGCCTACCCCTGCCTTAATCAAGGCAATCAAAGCAAAGCTCGTGCGCACAAGGTCAGGAATTTTGCAGGATTGTCCCTGGCTATCGTGAAACTCCCGCATCCAGGCCCCGGTTTCAGGCCCTTCCTGGCACTGGTGGGCCTTGAGAAATTTGACCCCGTCCTGGATGCGCTTGTCACCCGGGACCACGCAACCTCCTTCCAAGACGGCGATAATGGCTTCTGCACTATTTAGAGTGCTGACCTCTTTCCCGGACCGTTCCGCCCATCCCCCGCCCCGGGATTGGTTCTTCAGGAGCCACTCTGTGGCCTGGCTTATGGCGTAATTAACGGAACCTGGCATGACGACCTCCTAAATAAATAACTCGATCAGGCTATTCATTGAGGACATGGCCAAAGAATTTTGCAGATTTAACGTAAATATACCGTGATAAAGTAATCCCGTGCAAGGCGCTTAAGTTCCCAGCCGGATCCGGTCCCGGAAAACAATTTTTTCAGGCCGGCTTCGGAGTAAAGGAAAAGGTCGCAGCGCTGCCGGTAGCGCAGCCGCCGCTGCCAGGCCAGCAGGCCCCCGGCCGCGGGGAAGCTGAAGAACGCCTTCGATTTAGTGGCTTGGAGGACTTTGGCGATCACCGCGCCCGGGTCCCGCACGTAATCCATGAACCCCATGACCACCGCGTAATCAAAGGTTTCGGTGAGGGGGTAGGCCAGGAAGTCCCCGAGTTCAAAGCGGCAGCGCTCCGCCACCCCGGCCGCCGCCGCCCGGGCCCGGGCCAAGTCCAGCATCTCCGGGGCAAAATCGAGGCCCAAAACATAGGCGGCTCCCCGCCTGGCCAGGGCCACGGCGTAGTGGCCGGGGCCGCAGCCCACGTCCAGCACGCTTCTCCCGGCAATGGGGTCGCAGCCCTTCAGGGTTTCCTCGTAGCGGAGTTTCATGCTGCGGCGCAGGAAGGTATTGACCAACCGGTTCAGGAAGGTGTTCCGGGTGCCGTAGATGGCATCGAAGTCCCGGGCATACCGGTGAAAAAAATCCGAGGTGCGGTCTGCGGGGGCGGAGGTGGCTTTATCCATAAATGTTAAATTCCACATATACGAGGCTCATGCAAATTTATTTTTCTCTGCGTTTCTCCGCGTCCTCTGCGTCTCTGCGGTGAATTCCTATGCTTATATTAACCGCAGAGACGCAGAGAGCGCAGAGAAATCGCAGAGAAAAGGTGATTTGCATGAAGCTCATATGATAACTTATTGAATAGAATCCCCATATTCCGCCCGGAAGCAGGCGAAGCCGGTAATGGGAAAATCCCGGAAGATTTTGCGGATTTTGCCCTCCATGCCCCGGAGCCCCACGTAGGATTTAAACCGCCGGTGGAGGTTCATGGCCAGGCGGGGATGATCCGGGTCGATTTCCCGGGGATGGGCGTAGAAGATCACCGGCCTCCCCTCTTCAAGCACCATTTGGGCCATCCGTCGCACCAGGGCGTAAGGAAAGAGGCGGAGATAACCGCCGCCGAAAAAGCACCGGGGTTTGCCCCAAATCTCCGTCACGGTGATGGGAAACTCCACCAAGGGGCCGGAGGGAGTCTCAATCCGGTAAGGGGCGTAGCGCCCGCCCTTGAGGCCGCCGTGCCCCCGGGGCGCGGGGAACAGGGTGGAGTCGTATTCATAACCCGCATTCACCAGTTCCTCGAAAAACCAGGGGGTCTCCTCCGTCACGGAGAAACCCGCGCCCCGGTAACCCTGAACCGGTGCGCCCCCAAGGTCCTCCAAAAGCAGCCGGGTGCGTCGGGCGTCCTCGAAAAATTCCGCCGGACTCTGGTGGTAAATCAGCCGGTGGGCGTAGCCGTGGGAGGCGATTTCGTGCCCCCGGGCCGCGGCTTCACGCACCAGATGAGGAAAGCGCGCGGCCACCCAACCCAGGAAAAAGCAGGTGACCTTAACCCCCGCCGTATCGCACAGGTTGAGAAAGCGCCGGAAGTTGGCCTCCACCCGGCTGGGCAGCCGGTCCCAGTCTTCCAGGGGCGGGGTTCCGGCGACTTCCAGGATGTGGAACCAGTCTTCCACGTCTATGGTGAAAATGGCGGGCATCATGAGTAGGGATCAGGGGCCAGGGGTCAGGGGCCGGAGGGCAGAGAGTTCCAAGTTCTAGGTTCCGAGTTCCAAGTTTAAGGAAGCCCTGAGGTTCATGCCGGTATGGGCCACAGGCGGGCACGGAGGCCCGCCCCACCAATCCAAGGCTCTGTGTTTGACCTCAAATTCGAATTAGTGAATGCCCTTACTCCTTCAGGGAGGTGCATGGACTTGAGAGATGGGTAACAAACGTTCAGAGACAGAGGTAACACATAGGCACATGTAATATTTGATTACTGATTACTGATCACTGATCACTTCTTTTTTACTGGCCCCTGATCCCTGCCTACGCCTCCACCCTATGGCTCAACGCCTCCTTCAAGGTCTGCTGGTCGGTGTATTTGATATCGCCGCCCATGGGCAGGCCGTAGGCGATGCGGGAGACTTTTATCCCCAGGGGCCGCAGTTCCTGTCCCAGGTACGTGGTGGTGGCCTCCCCCTCCAGGCTGGGGTTGAGGGCCAGGATCACTTCCCGGATGCCTTCGGCTTTGACCCGTTCCAGGAGCTCCCGGACGCGGAGATCATCCGGCCCCACGCCTTCCAGAGGCGACAGGAGGCCTCCCAGGACATGGTATTGGCCCCGGAACCAGCCCACCTTCTCCAGGGCCAGCAGGTCCCCGGGGTCCGCGACCACCAGGAGCTGGCCGGTGCGGCGCTCGGGATCGGCGCACAGGGGGCAGAGGTCCGCGTCCGCAAAAGCGTAACAGCGCCCGCAGAGGCGAATCTTTTCTTTTAATTCCAGCAAGGCGTGGGCCAGTTCCTGCACTTCGCCCTTAGGAGCCCGGAGCAGGTACATGACCATGCGGGCCGCGGTCTTTTCGCCCACGCCCGGCCATTTGGAGAGCGCGGCGATTACACGTCTGAGTGCGGCAGGGTATGCGCCTTTGGACATTATCCTTCCTTTATAATAGCCAGTGATCAGAAGGTAAAAATAAGGGTTAGCGTCTGGTAGTGACCATGGTAACAAGGGTCCAAAGACGCCACCTCTACCCTATCTTTCCCCCTCAAGGGCTGATCATTACCCACAAATGAGAGGGGAAACTGGATAATTACAGGGACAGAGAATTTGCGGCCCTCGCGCCCCCCTCACCCTGCCCTCTCCCCCCTCCGGGTGGAGAGGGAAAATACTTGGTATATCCATGAGATATAAACTTGTGGATAATAATTAGCCTCAAAGGGGAGGTGAAAAATGGGGCCATCTTTACCCTTGCAAAATTCTGTTTACTCTCGTGGCTAAGGTCGTAATCGAAAAATACTTTTTTTAAAAAACTGGAACCGAACGACTCCGGCTCATGCTTTTTAATTCTGGCCCCTGGCCCCTGGCCCCTAATCCCTGCCCCTGCTTTTAAAACAAGCCGGGGATCTGCATCCCGCCCGTTAGCTTCGCCATCTCCTGGGACATCATCTCCCGGGCCCGGTTCAGGGCTTCGTTGACCGCGGCCAGGATCAGGTCCTGGAGCATCTCCACGTCCTCGGGGTTGGCCACTTCCGGGTCGATGCGCAGGCTCACCAGTTCCAGGCGGCCGTTGGCCACGGCCTCCACCATGCCGCCGCCGGCCTGGGCGGTCACCGTGCGGTTGCCCACCTCCTCCTGCATCTCCGCCATCTTGGCCTGTAATTTCTGGGCTTGTTTCATCAAGCCCGACAGGTTTTTCACTGGGGTTCCTCCTTCCCGGAAAGCTCGACCCAGCGGCCCCCGAAAATCTCCAGAGCCTGTTGTTTCAGGGTATCCAGGTCCACCGGCTTTTTCGGGGCGGCCTGGGATTTGCCGGAGCGCTTTTTTTCCGGGACTTTGATTTCTAAAGAATATTGGGAGCCGAAGAAGGTCCGGGCCAACTCTTGCAGGCGCTCTTCATGGCTGGCCCCCACGGCGTTCCAGGAGCGCCCCGCCTCCACCTGCAGGCGGTGGTCGGCCATACCCAGCAGGCGGCACTGGGAAATCTTACCATACAGGGGACCATCTCCTTGTTCCTGAATATATTGCAGGAATTGCCCCCACCTGGCTTCCAAATCCGTTTCCCCTTCCCCGGCGGCAGCCGGCGGGGTTGCAACCGCAGATGTAACCGCGGCCGGGGGCGCGGCCGATGGGGCCGGAGACGGCGGCGGTTCAGGCGTTGCCGGGGCCGCGTGCGGCGCTATTGCCCCCCGCCGGGGGCCGCCCGGCCCCAGGCGCTTCTCCAACTGCTCCAGCCGGGCCACCCAGGCGGCCACCGGCGTCACCGGCTCCAGATGGATCAGTTTCAAGAGCAGCACCTCCAGGGCCAGCCGGGGCTGGGGCGCCCTTTTTAATTCCTCTTCCCCCTGCAAAAGCACGCTGAGCAAATTCTGGAGATGAACCGGGGCGGCCTGACGGGCCAGAAGGGCGATTTCCTCCCATTCCTGGTCGGCCACGGCCACCAGGTGCCGAGCCTCGGGGTGCAGCCCGGCCAGGAGCAGGTGCCGGGCGTACCAGACCAGGTCCTGGTAAAAACGCTGCAAATCATGGCCCTGGTTGTAGAGATCGTCGATCAACTCCAAAAGCTCCGGCCCCCGGCGCTGAATGATGGCAGCCAAGGCCTTGAGCAGCGAACCCCGCTCCGTGACCCCCAGGATCCGGGCGATCTCCGCGGCGGTGATCTTTTCGCCCCCGAAGGTCACCACCTGGTCCAGGAAGCCCTGGGCGTCCCGGAGGCCGCCTTCGGCTTCCCGGGCGATCAAAGACAGGCCTTCGGCGTCGATCTGCCAGCCTTCCTGGCGGGCCAGTTTTTCCAGGTGGGATTGAATGACCGCCGTGGGAATCCGCCGGAAATCGTAGCGCTGGCAGCGGGAAAGGATGGTGGCCGGCACCTTGTGGGGTTCGGTGGTGGCCAAGACAAAGACCGCGTGGGCCGGAGGCTCCTCCAGGGTCTTCAACAGGGCGTTGAAGGCCTCCTTGGTGAGCATGTGCACTTCGTCGATGATATAGACCTTATATTGGCCGTGGCTGGGGAGGTATTTGATCTTTTCCCGGAGGTCCCGGACCTCGTCGATGCCCCGGTTGGACGCGCCGTCGATTTCCAGGACGTCCATAGAGGACCCCAAGGTAATCTCCCGGCAGGCCTGGCACTGGTTGCAGGGGTGGGCGGTGGGACCTTCCTGGCAGTTCAGGGCCTTGGCCAGGATGCGGGCCACGGAGGTCTTGCCTACGCCCCGGGGGCCGCTGAAGAGAAAGGCATGGGCGATGCGGCCCTGGGAGATGGCGTTTTGGAGGGTCTTGGTGATGGGCTCCTGGCCCACCACTTCCTCGAAGTTTTGGGGACGCCATTTCCGGGCCAGGACTTGGTATGACATGAAATGATCGTTTTCCGTTTTTCGTTTTTCGTTTTGCGTATTAAAACAATAACATATCTTGGCAGGATTTGTCGGTTTTTATCTTATAGCGATTGCCATAAGTTTTTTCCGATCCCCCCCTCACCCTAGCCCTCTCCCCCCAGGGGGGAGAGGGAATTAAAGGAAAGAACTTTTGGCAAACGCGATAAATGCGGGCAGATGCAGGGAATTCTTTTACGAAAAACGCAAAACGAAAAACGCAAAACCGTCTTTAAAATGGCGGAGAGAGAGGGATTCGAACCCTCGGAGCACTTATTAGGCGCTCACACGATTTCCAATCGTGCCCCTTCAGCCTCTCGGGCATCTCTCCGCGGGGGTGAACTTGATTATCTAAATAAGCAGCTCAGCTTGGTGGTGCAGGCGTCCAGCCCGTGCTGCAAGGTGGGCAAGGCGCACCCTACCTTACTGTGCCGCAGGTGCGCAGAGACAGCCTACATCAGCCTCCAGCGCCCCCAACCCTCGTTCCCAAGCTCCGCTTGGGAACGCTGATTTCCCGTCCAAGCTCGGCTTGGACACTTTATCCATATATTATATACCCGGTTTAAATCGCTTAGCCAAGTAAATGCAGACAAGGCGCCGGGATAAACACCAAAACGGCGGGCCAGGCCCGCCCCTGATCTTCACTCCCTGCCTACTGATCCCTGACCCCTGACCCCCATAAGCGCTGACTTTGTGAGGTTTGATTTTTATAATGTACTGATTTTATTATAAAACAGAAAACCAATAATACCCCAAAAAGTCGCCTTAAGTTAGCGCTTATGCCCCTGAACCCTAACCCCTATTTCTCAGCCTTGGGCACCAGGACTTCGTAGTCCTTCTTCTTCTCCGGCGGCAGGGCGTCATATTCCTCGGCGCTGATGATGCAGTCCAGGGGCAGGGAGCCCATGTCCTCCCGATAGGCGCTCTTCTCCCCCAGATAGATTTCGCAATTTTTATTGATATAGGTGAGCCCCATGCGGACCTCCTGCTATTTCCCTTCCTTTTAACTGGCCACTGGCCACTTCTAAATGGCGGAGGGGGTGGGATTCGAACCCACGTGGGAGTGATTAGCCCCCAAGTCGATTTCGAGTCGACCCCGTTACGGCCTCTTCGGTACCCCTCCTGAAAAACGGTTTTCGGTTTTCGGTCTTCGGTATGTTGCGCTTTGACGGGCACGGAGGCCCGCCCCACCAAAGAAGAATCTTCATGGTGGGGCGGCCGTCTCTGGCCGCCTGAAACAATATTCAAAGCCCCCAAAACTTTAAGGACGCCTAACGCCTCTCCCGAAAAAAATCTTGCAGCAATTCCCGGCATTCCGCTTCCCGGATGCCGCCGGTCACCTCCAGGCGGTGGTTCAGGCGGGGGTCCTCCGGGAGGCGGTAGAGCGAGATGCAGGCGCCGGTCTTGGGGTCGGGGGCGCCGAAGACCAGGCGTTTGACCCGGGCCTGGATCAAGGCCCCGACACACATGATACAGGGTTCGATGGTAACATAAAGCGTGGTCCCCGGCAACCGGTAATTCCCCAGGCGGGCCGCGGCGGAGCGCAGCGCCAGGACCTCGGCGTGGGCCGTGGGGTCGTTTAAGGCGATGGGGCTGTTAAAGGCCCGGGCGAGGATCTCCCCCCCCTCCCCTGCCAGCACCGCGCCCACGGGGACCTCGCCCGCGGCCTGGGCCTCCCGGGCCGCGGCCAGGGCTGCGCCCATGAAATGATAATCGGTTTCCATTAGGTAATTGAAAAGGCGAAAAGAGGAAGTGGGGAAAAGGGAAAGAGGGAATGACCTTTAATAAGCCGAGGGTTTTGCAAAAGTTTTGGGCCTAACGAGCGCCCCCCCTCACCCTACCCTCTCCCCCCGCTGGGGGGAGAGGGGAAATACTTATCATTTCCACATGTTATAAACTTGTGGGCAATGGTAAGCACCCTCGGCGGGAGAGGCAAATTTCTTAGATAGACCTGAAATTAATAGCCTTTGGATATGACGGTATTAATCCCCTCTCCCCTCGGGCTTATCATTACCCATAAATTTTTATCTTATGGATATGGCAAGTATTTCTCCACTCCCCCCCAGGGGGGGAGAGGCCGGGTGAGGGGGGGATATGG
>DYJG01000724.1 GCA_020723225.1 Desulfobacca acetoxidans
TGCAATAAAATTTCGATCTTAGTCTATCAGGGATACCCTGATTTCTTTACCTGGGAAACACTGGTTTTAGTTTCAGGGCAAGGCCCAGGCGGTACCATCAATCAAACATACCTCATCAAGGAGTCAGCTTTGTGGCTTCTTATTCCCCCGTGGGCCATCCGGATCACGAAGAGGGACTGGCCACCCCCCCTCCCCCGCCACCGCCACCACCGCCACCGGGAAAGGTGGGGCCGACATCGGCGGGCGGCGCCGGGGGCGCCGGGGGCGTATATCCGAGGGGAGTCAACCTACTGATTTGCTCCAGCAGTTGCGCCGGGTTGGAGGTACGGCCCAGGTTGGGGGGAAGTCCCGAGAACATTAAGCCCGCCAGAGTCCGAAAGTGCGCATCGGTAAGCCGGACCGGGGTCATGGGTCCCGGGATGCGCAAGCCGAACATGGCATTTACCAATACCTGACGGCCTCCGACGCCCCGCACCTCGACTTGTTTCATCAGGGTTTCCACATACCGGTCAAGGCCCGGGCCTAGATCGCTTTTCTCCTGCTTCGCCGGGTTGGCTTCTGCGGAGACGGAGCCTTCTTTGACAAAGACATCGGTAAAATCCGGGCCGATGAGGATATATAACTCGGTGCCGCGAATCCCCATGGTGGCAGTGGGGGTTTTGACCAGAAATTCCTTGGTTCGCAGCTTGGCCAGGGGGCTGACCACCAGATGCACCAAACCCTTGGTCAGTTCCGACAGGCAGCCGCATTCGCCCTTTTGGGGATCGAACATGTAAGACTCAATGGTCACATCGCTCAGGGGGGCCACCGTCAAGGTCGAGGCATCCAGGAACTGGATCTGGGCCCGGGACATGGCCTCGGTTTTGACCGCGTCTTTCTCTTCCGCCCCGGTTTTCGGCTGGGCCGGAATAGCCTCAGCTTTTCCTTTCTTCCTGAGGTCCACCTTGCCTTCCACCTGGGTAAACTGCCCCACTTCCTTGGCCAATGCGCCTAAAGGGAACAGGAAAATTATCGAAACAAGGATGGCTGACCAAAATCTCGACCCCTTAACCAATGGCGACATGTGGGTTCTCCTTATGCATTGGCGGATTCAATCTCTTACTAGAAAAAATAGCATAATGCAAATATTTCCTTGAAAAGTTTAATAGGACCCCTCTTTTCCGAGTACTGCAGGAATGGTCCTGGCCAGGATTCGCAGGTCCAAAGAGAAGGACGGCTTCCGGAGATACTCCAGGTCCAGTTCTTTCCATTTTTCGTAAGAGAGTTGGGCTCTGCCGCTGATCTGCCAGAGGCAGGTGATGCCGGGTTTAACACTTAGCCGAGTTGCCTGCCAGTTCCTGAATCCATTGTTATAATCTCGAAC
>DYJG01000050.1 GCA_020723225.1 Desulfobacca acetoxidans
GTTCCCCGCTTACTTTGCGGCCGGGGCTTTTTCGAACTTAACCCCCTGCTCTCTCATCTTCTTCATATACTTTTCAGGGTCTTTCATGAATTCGACGTCGCAGCCCTTACAACAGAAATAGATCCGCTCGCCCTGATAGTCCACGTAAATTTCCTTGTTGATCTTACCGGCGGGTAATACCGGGCAGACGGTTTGGACTGGGGGCTCGGCTGCGGCCATTACCAGTCCTCCCAGGAACACGGTCAAAACCAACGTCAAAATAACCGACTTGAGCATTTTCATAATCCTTCACCTTTTGCGTGAGTTGGAAAAACTTATATTAAAAAATATAATCTTCAGATTGTGGTTTGCAAATTGTATGAACATTATTTTGCTATAATTTTGCCAGAGTTTATTGTCCTCTTGGTTTAGAAGGTGATTTAGCCGGATTATTAAGGGATTGTTGCTAATCCCCATGACTCCCGATAAGGAGAAAAAAATGAGCAAGATCAAAGTGGAACGAAGTCCCGACCCCGCCCGCCTCCGGGAATTGGGAGTGACCCGGTGGCCCATCTGGACCAAGGAGGCCTCGGAATTTCCCTGGACCTACGACGACCGGGAAGTCTGCTATTTCCTGGAAGGAGAAGTGACCGTGACCTGCGACGACGGCGAAACCGTGTCCGTGGGTCAAGGCGACCTGGTCACCTTCCCGGAAGGCATGTCCTGCACCTGGAAGATCAGCAAGGACGTCAGGAAGCACTATCGGTTCGGCTGAGAGGCAGGGGTTAGGGTTTAGGGGTCAGGGGGAAGTAATCAGTAATCAGTGGTCGGTGGTCAGTGGTCAGAGAAAAACAAATACCACGAGCTGCTGTCAACCGCCCATAGAGTCAAACATCCTATTTCCCCGCCCCCCCCAGGCCGAATTCGAAGAAGCCGGTGACGGTCGGGCCGGTGGCTGTGCCTGCCTGGCGATAAGCCTCCCAGTCGGCCTCAAAGGCCTTTTTTAAGGCCTCGCAGCGGGAGGGGTCATCGGGATATTGCCGCAGGCATTTTTCGTAGGCCGCCTTGGAATTCTCCATATCCTCTCTGGCCTTGACTTTGGCCCCGGTCCCGCAGCCGCCGGCGGAGGCCAGGGCAATGATCGCAAGTATCGCCACCAACCCGTGTTTCATGTCTCTTCCCACTTTGCTATGGCTTGTCCCTTTGCGAGGCAGCATATCGAGCCTTTTGCAAAAGGCTTTTCTTTGCGTGTCTTTTCTCTGCGCTCTCTGCGTCTCTGCGGTGAATCCTTTTCCCTTTTCCACCGCAGAGACGCAGAGGACGCAGAGAATACGCAGAGAAAATTATGGCTAATTAAGCATTTTGCAAACGACTCTACGGATAATCCGATTTTATCACGGAAAACGGGAACCCGAAAACGGTCCTTCCCCCGGCACAAGTATTGCAAACTAATGGTCTGAGGAAAAATCATGGTCCGCCACACGTCACTCATGGCTGCCGCCGCCGGTACCACCCGGGCCTCCGGGACGGCGATGGGAGCGGGCATCCCGCCCGTCCTGCAACGGGTAGGCTCTCCGGGCTTCGCCCAAGTCCTGAGCGAAGTCCTGATGACCAGGCAGGATCGACCCCAGGCCCCAGGCAGCACGCGGCAAGAATTTCCCCGGCCCCTGCGCAACTCCGGCGACGCCCACCTCTCCCGCATGATGCTGCGCTCCTCCCTGGGCCGCGGCTCCGGCCGGGGGCTGGGCCTGAGTTCGTCCCGGGCCTCTTCCGGTTCCGAAGAGTCGCGCCTCTTTAATTCGGTGAAATCCCGGGGCCGGGCGGTGGACCCCAAGGTCTTCGAGTCCATGATCAAAAACGCCTCGGTCCGCTACCAGGTGCCGGAAGAGCTGGTGAAGGCGGTGATCAAGGTGGAGAGCAACTTTAATCCCCAGGCCACTTCCCACATGGGAGCCATGGGCCTGATGCAGTTGATGCCGGGGACCGCCCGGGACCTGGGGGTGACGCGGCCATATGATCCCGGGCAAAACATCGACGGCGGCACCAAATACCTCCGGGAACTGCTGGACCGCTATGACGGCGACGTCCCCAAGGCCGTGGCCGCGTACAATTGCGGCCCCGGCAACGTGGAAAAGGGCCGCCTCCCCCAGGAGACCCGCAGCTATCTAAAGCTGGTGAGCCAATACTACGGCGGTAGCCAGAACCTCCGGAAAGGCAGATACGTTCCTACGCCGCCGGTCCCCAAAGCGGCTCCCGCGGAAGTCTCCCCTGCTCCCCGGGAGGCGGCCCCCGCCTCCAAGGAAGTGGCGACCACCCAGACTTAAAACCGCAGCCACAGGCCCCCGGCGGAGTTCGCTTCCCCGGCCATGGAGGCTCCCCCGCAATCCTAAAAAATTCCCCTGCCCGCCACCGGGAGAGCTAAAGCTTCTTCCTAAATTTCCGATAAGTCACATAGGATAAAAATCATCCCAGAGGGTTGCTTGCGTCGCAATCCGGCCTTAAGCAGCCGATATTCCCAGCCATCCGGAGAGGCGGAGGAGGTTTTTTCCACTAAAGTCTCTCATGAGCCATATGGCTCACCCAGAAATATTTTTGAACTTTGAACCTCGAACTTTGAACTATTTTGAGAATGGATAAAGCGACCATTATCGGCCTGCTGTTGGCGGGCACAGCCCTGATCGGGGGCCACTTCCTGGAAGGCGGCTCCCTGGGCATGATTCTGCAAATCACCGCCATGGTCATTGTCTTCGGCGGCACCTTCGGCGCGGTCTTCATCAGTTTTCCCCCCTCCCAGCTACGCCAGGCGTGGCGGGAATTCCACCAGATCTTCCGGGAGCCGGAGGATGACGGCCCGGCATACCTGGCCCGGATCGTGGAATTTGCCTACCGGGCCCGGCGGGAAGGGATGCTTTCCCTGGAGTCCGACCTGCCCCGCATCAATGATCCCTTCTTTCGCCGGGGGCTGCAACTGGTGATTGACGGCCACAACTTCCAAAAGGTCCGGGAGGTCCTGGAGGTGGAGCTGGGCCAGATGGAGGAAACCGGGCTGGCGCCGGCCCGGGTATTTGACACCGCGGGGGGGTACGCACCCACCATCGGCATTCTGGGGGCGGTTTTGGGGCTCATCCAGGTGATGCAGCACCTGACCGAACCCGCCAAACTGGGAACCGGGGTGGCGGTGGCTTTTGTGGCCACGGTCTATGGGGTAGCCTCCGCCAACCTCTTCTTTCTGCCCGTCAGCCACAAGTTGCGCCTCCGGCACCAGCGGCGCATGCGGGTCAAGGAGATGATGCTCCTCGGTATTTTGGGGCTGGCCCATGGTGACCACCCCCGCCTCATCGAGGAAAAATTGCGGGGCTTTTTGACGGCTCTCTCCCCCCAGACCGTCCTTCCCGGCGATAAAGTAAGAAGTCTGCCCCCGCGCCCCGCGGAGAAGGCCAAATCCCATGCGGTTACGGCGCGCACGTCCCAGCAGTAAGTCCGAAGCCGGCGGCAACCGCGACCGCTGGCTGGTGTCCTACGCCGATTTTGTTACTTTGCTGCTGGCCTTCTTCGTTACCATGTATGCCATCAGCCGCCTGGACGCCGAAAAACTTCACGTGGCCCAGAATTCCATCAACCGTGCCCTCAGCGCCCCCGTTTTTCTGGGGGGCTTCCCCATGGACTCCGGGCTGGACAAAGACACCGCGGCCGGCCTCAGCGGCGACCTGGTGGGGGCCACCCTGGTGCGCGCCGCGCCCTCCAGCCAGATGGAAGAAGTCACGAAAACCATGTGGGGAGCCCTGAAAGAGCAGCTCGAGAAGGAGGAGGTCCGCCTTCTGCACACCGGCAAAGGTCTGGTGTTGCGTCTGCCGGAATTCCTGCTGTTCGATTCCGGGCAGGCGAAGTTAAGGCCCGAGGCCTTGCCGTTGTTGGCCAAACTTGCCGGGATTTTAAAGCAAATTCCCAATCAGGTCGCCATTGAAGGGCACACCGACAACCGCCCCATCAACACCCCCCAATTTCCCTCCAACTGGGAACTGTCCACCGGCCGGGCCGCGGCCCTGGTCCGCTATTTCATCGAAGAACAACAGTTGGAGCCGCCGCGCCTGGAGGCCGCCGGCTACGGGGAGTACCGGCCCGTGGCCGACAACGGCGAGGAAAAAGGCAGGCAGGCCAACCGCCGGGTGGAACTGATCATCAGGCCCATGGAAAAGTCCATCAAGCCCAGGTTGGAGCCGGGCCGATGAACCGCAGGGCTTCAATCTAAAGATTTTTATACTGAGTGACTTAATTAAATGCGCTTAGCATTCTCTGCGCCCTCTGCGCCTCTGCGAGAAACCTTTTTATCTCGCAGAGACGCAGAGAGCGCAGAGATGAATAATGCGCAATTAATTAATGACTTTTTGTATAATTCCACCCTGCCGGATCATTCAAAATATCCCGTCTCCCCCCACCAGCCGGGACCCCATTTGTCCCATTCCGAGGCTTCATCGACGGCTGCCAGGTACTCCTCGTCTGCGGTCTGCGCCCGAGACAGCATGCCCCGGAAGTTCCGGTATTGCTCCGGGCTGCCGACATAGAGGCAACCGCAACCGCTGGCGTCGGCATAGATGTAGTAGGGCTTGGACCCCTTACTGATCAAAAGGAATTTCCTCTGGGGCAAGTTCAACATCTGGGTCCTTTGGTCCGAGTTCCTGGGGATAACCTGTTTGAATCCCGCCCCGGCAAGAAGCTGGTAGGTATTTGGCGCCATCGGATCCGATGAAATCTGGGAGCCGCCGTTACCTGCGCAACCCATTAAAAAAAGAACCAGGGGAACCATAACGCTTTTCCGGAACCGCCAACTAGCTTTTTTCCGCATAACTTTCTTCCTTTCAGGAAACCAGTATAGCCCAGGTTTCCATCAAAATATATCTTCTTATCAGGTTGTTGGGGATTATTCCCTGCGGCCAAGGTTGCGCCGGAGCCTGTCTATCCATATATTTAAAGGATAAGGCTGGGGTTGGGCAAATCAGCACCGACAAAAATAGGCGGGAACTTATGAAAGCAATACTTCTTCTGAGTAGCGCAGTAATTTCATTGCTACTCTGGACTACGTCAGTTCATACTCAAGACCTGGAGCGAAATAATCCTATCTATCAGGAATTAGCTGCACAAGGAAGGCTGACAACCGGAGAGATAACTACTGTATATGACGTCCCATGCGTAGAAGTTATGCTGGAAAATGGGGAAACTATAAGTACTTTGGTTCAATCCGTGCCTTCTTTAAAGAAAAAGTCTCTCATGGTTCAGGACAGGATTGCCCTTATTAATAAAACTCATTATCTATTAACTGTGAATGGGTCCGGCAATATGAGCACCGATAAGGATAAGATGTTCGTGCCCCTTGACTATTCCATTGAACCGAAAATTCTGCCGGAATTTTTAACCGGTGCGGCCAATCATGAAAAGTACATTCTGATTGATCTCCGCCAGCAATATCTCGGACTTTATGAATGGGGAGAATTGAAACACTGCTTTCCCATTTCTTCCGGAACCTATAAACGGATGCCAATAAAAAACTTCGTGGTTCTCAGGATGGATCAGGTTCACAACTCCACTAAATATGACCAGGCGCCCATGGATCATGCGCTGCATATCGGCCTGGACTATTTCATTCATGAAGGCATAGTCCCCGGGTATCCCGCGTCCCACGGCTGTATCCGGCTCTTTCCCCTGCATGCCCGTTTCCTGTTTTATGACTGGGCCAAGCCGGGGATTCCGGGGAAGATTATTAATTGAGTTCCAGTGCAAAAAGTTAAGCCAGAACCACCATAAGAAAACATACCTGCGGGGCGGTTTTTTAACCGCTCCTTTTTGTTTGACAAATATTTTCCACTATTTTAGTATTATACATAATTACAATCTTACAATAATCAAGCACATGACTACTAGACCTGAGGGGGGCAAAATGCCTTGGGCGAAGATCTTACGAAGCGGCCAGGTTACCTTGCCTAAAGAAGTGCGAGAGCGCCTTAACCTCAAAGCTGGGGATATCCTGGATTTTGAGATCAAAGAAGATGGGGTGGTGATGCGGGCTAAAGAATTGGTGAATAAGCAACCCCCACCGGAAGGACTGGAGGCATTTGGCCGGTCGCTGGACCAACTTCGTGCAGCCGCTGCAGGCAAGTTTAACGACATGACCGAGGAAGAGGTCCTGGCTTTTGTTGATAACGCGGTAAAGGAGGTCAGGCAAAAAAGGGCCGTCAAGACCAAGGCCGCCAGGGTGAAGACCGCGGCTGAGATATGATCCGGGTGGTGATCGATACCAATGTTTTTATCAGCGCCGCGTTTTTGCCCCATTCAAAACCGGCCCAAATTATCGACCGGGTCCGGGAAGGCAAGATTCTATCGGTAACCTATACCGGAATTCTCGAGGAGATCACCAGAGTTCTATTATCACCCGGAGTAAGAAAACGGCACGGCCTAACTGCCAGAGAGATAACCAACGCCATGGAGGGTTTAATACAGGGCGCCGAAATCACGCCGGGGATTATCCAGGTGAAGGAATCCCGGGACCCTGAAGACGATAAATTCCTGGCCTGTGCGTTGGAGGGGCAGGCCGATTATATCGTCAGCGGCGATAAAGACCTTACTGACTTAACGAGCTATCAAGGAATCCCGATTATTTCCCCTGCTGCTTTTCTGGAGATCATGGCCAAACCACGGCCCATAAAATCTTAAGATCGAATACCCTGGTGGGCCGGGATGATGTCAATCAGGGCAAAAGGAGTCCGCACTGCGGCGATGGACTCCCCCAGCTGCCGGATATTGGCCTCCCGGATGGGCCCCAGGCGGCCGGCGGCCAGTTCCAGATAAGGGATGCGCAGGGGATTGATGCCCATGATGCGGGCGCAGGTGGCGTCCACCGCGGGGAGGTTGCGGCCCATGACCAGCACCCCCGCCTCCTTGGGAGTCCCCATGATGGGGCCGTCCCCTTCCATGCCGATGATGCCGTCCACAATGGCCAACTGCGGTTTGACCGCGGCGTTGATATCCACAATGGAGCCTTCGATGCCCGCGTGGTGCAGGATATTCTTGGGCCAGCCGTAATAGCTGCCGGGCATGACCCCGAACAGATTTTTCATGGACAGGGTCACCCCGGCCCAGTGGTGGGTCTTCATTTTGGCCACCGACACAATCCAGTCCACCTGCTTCAGGGTCTCGGGAAAGGTAAGGGTGGCCAGGCGGGTGGCCCCATGGGCGTTGGCCGCGGTGAACACCGTGTCGTAATTCAGGTCCACAAAGGGAATCCGGTCTTCCCAGAGCACATCCGCCAGGCCGGACTCTTCCAAAACCAGGAGGGAATCCCGGCGGTGGCCCACGCCTTCGGCCACCAACACCCGGGCCGCGCCCAGGTGCAGAAAGGCTTCCACCGCGGCCCGGACCACCAGGGGGTGGGTATTGATATGGATAGTTCCCGGCCTGGTCTCCACCAAGTTGGGTTTGAGCAGGATGCTTTTCCCCCGGATTTCGCCGGGAGTTACCCCCAATTCCTGCAAGCCGCTTAAGATCCGGGATACCAAATCCGACTGGTAGCCGGACGCCCTGGCGATAAAAGTCTCCGCCGGCTTTTCCCGGTTAAAGGGCCGGGGCAGGCCTTCGGGAAGGAATCGGCGCCAGCCCCAATAGCCTGCCAGCCCCACGGCCGTACCGGCCAGGGCGGCGCCGATGAAGTCCCGCCTCGTCCAGCCTTGGCGCTGGGGGCTTTCCTGATGGTTCACGAGTTACCTCTGATGGCGAATACGCTCTCCAGCCCCTGGGGGGCCCGGGAGGCCACCAGCAACAGGGACAGGGAGGCGGTGTCATAAGGGCCGTATCTTTCTTGTTTAGCCAGACATTCCTTGATCCACAGCCCGGCCTCCGCCGGGCCTTCCCCCCAGGCGGCCAGGCCCATCAAACCCCAGCCCAAGGCCACCGGCGTGCGCACCTCCCGGAGGCGCGAGTGCAGATAGTCCAGGCTTTTCCGGACCCGGGCCGGTTCCGCCGCGCCTCTCAGGGCATTGAGGGCCGCTCCGGTGCTCTCCGGGAAAGGAAAGAGTTCCTGGCCGAAGACTTTGGTGTTGCCGTAATTCCAGCCTCCTCCGGGCAATTGCCGGTCCAGCAGCAGCCGGACCCCTTCCTCCACCCGCTCATGCTCCCCCCGACCGCTGATTCTCAAGGCCAGAACCGCCAGGGCGGTGGGCTCCACCCAGGAATGGGTGGCGCTGATCCAGGGCCACCCTTTCAGGGAGGGATCATGCTGGTAAGGCAAATCCGGAGTCCGGGGCCAGTGGCGGCCGGTGGTGGCCAACATAAAACGGGTGGCCTTATCCGTGGCTTCATGGTAGTCCCGGGCCTGATGCCAGGCGAGGACGGCCAGGGGGGTAAGCCAGACGGCATCGGGGTGTTGGGGGGACAGACTGACCCGGCCGTCGGCCAGTTGTTGGCCTTTGAGGCGGGCCCGGGCGGCTGTCAGCCAATCAGGCCTTTGTCCCACGGCTTCGAGAGCCACTGCGGCCCAAGCCGTGGCGTCGGCCCGGTAGCCGCCGCCCTCTAAGCCGGTAAATCCCCCTTCAGGGCCGATAACCCGGCGGCGGATGGTTTCCAAATACGCGTAGACAAACTGATCCTGCATGGGATACCGCACCCAATGATTGTTAAAAGTATGCCCGCGGCTCCTTCCCTCGGTAGGGAAAAGGGAATTGCGGTCATTTCTTCATGATGGTTTCCATGATCCTGATGACCGCAGGCCCGAGGATGACCACCATGATGGCCGGAAAAATGAAGAGGATCAGGGGGAAGATCAACTTGACCGGGGTCTTGGCCGCCAGTTCTTCCAGTTTCTGGCGCCGGGTGGTGCGCAGGGTGTCGGATTGCACCTTCAAGGCGGTGGCCACGCTGGTGCCGAAGCGGTCGCTCTGAATGAGGATGGAACAGAGAGAGGCCACATCATCCACGCCGGTGCGGTCCGCCAGGTTCCGCAGGGCCTGCTCCCTTTCCAGACCGGCGTTGATCTCCAGATTGACCAGATTCAACTCCTTGGCCAGGGCCGGGCAGCTCATCATAAAGTCGTCCGAAACCCGTTTCAGGGCGGCGTTTAAACCCTGTCCGGCTTCCACGCACACCACCATGAGGTCCAGGGCATCAGGCAGGGCCGTTTGGATCTTTTTCTGGCGGGACTCGATCAGGCGTTTCAAAATAAAGGTGGGTGCAAAATAACCCCCGGCAAACAAAACATAGCTGATGCCGATCATGAGGACCGTGCTATAGCCCCGCCCCCACATCAGGGGCATGACCAGAATGGGCAGGGCCAGGGGCAATCCCAATTTCATCCCGAAAAAGATGGACAGCGCCCGCCCGTTATAGATACCGGCCCGCACCATGAGCTTTTTCAGCTCCTTGGCCTTGCCGCTGTCCTTTTGGATGCCCAGCTTTTTCTCGAACTTTTCCACCAGCGCGGGGGGCAGAACCGCGGGGGCCTCGTCCACGGGGCGGCGGAATTCCGGTTTGGCTTGAATCCCCAGGCGCTCTTTGACCCGGGAGCGGCCCAACAGGAAAAAGGAGGCCAGGGAGCCGACACAGGCGGCCACCAGGACACCGAATAGCAGCGGGGCAAAAGGCATTCTCTCTTACACCTTAATGTTCACGATCTTGCGGATGCAAAGCACCCCCATGATCTGGAAAAACACCGCCGTCAAAGCCATCATGTGGCCCAGGGGGTGGGTGTACAACAACATGATATACTCGGGGTTGATCTTCAAAATGATCAGCGCCATCGCCGGGGTCATGAGCATTAAAACCCATCCGGAGAGGCGGCCTTCCGCGGTGAGGGCCTTGATCTGGTTGCGCAATTTGAACCGCTCCCGGATCAAGGCCGCGATCTTTTCCAGGATCTCGGTCAAATTTCCACCGGTTTCCCGTTGAATCATCACCGCGGTGGTGAAATACCTGAGATCTCTCAAGTCCATGCGATAACAAAGATTTTGCAGCGCGGTATTCAGGTCCAGGCCGTGGTTATACTCTTTAAAGGTCTTAAAAAATTCCATGCCGATGGGGTTTTCCATTTCCGAGGCCACCAATTGCAGTCCGGAAGCAAAGGCATGCCCGGCTTTCAGCCCCCGGGCCAGCAA
>DYJG01000051.1 GCA_020723225.1 Desulfobacca acetoxidans
TCGGTGGCGGTGGAGAAGACCCCGGCATGGCCGGCCACGCCGCCCATGCGGTAGGCGGTGGGGTCCGACACCTGGCCGCAGCGCAGCACGCCGCCCTGCCAGTCGCAGGGCGCGAACCGGGCCTGCTTGGAGGCTGGAGGAGTGAAGGAGGTGTCCTTCATGCCCAGGGGCCTAAAGATCTCCTGGGCGCAGTAAACGTCCAGGGATTTACCCGAGACCCGGCGCACCAGTTCCCCCAGGGCCACGAAATTGGCGTCGCTGTAACGGAACGAGGTGCCCGGGGGATTGACCGGCTTATCCGCGGCAACGGCGGCAATGGCCCCCTGGTAGCCCTGCCAGCGGACCCGGGAATTGACGTCCGCACGCAGACCCGAGGTGTGGGTCAGGAGCTGGCGGACAGTGATGTGGCTCTTGCCGTTGGCCGCGAACTCCGGCCAGTAGCGGGCCACGGGGTCGTCGAGCCGGATCTTGCCTTTGTCCGTGAGCTGCATGACGGCCGTGGTGGTGGCCACCACCTTGGTCAAAGAGGCGATATCGAAGACCGTGTCCACGGTCATGGGCGTTACCTGGGGCTCGAGAGACCGGTGGCCGAAGGCCTGGCGGTAGATGATGCGGTCCTGGTGGCCCACCAGGACCACCACGCCGGGGGTGGCCCGGGCCGCGATCTCCGCCTTGGCCACCTGGCCGACCCGGGCCAGGCGGGGGTCGTCGATGGCTCCGATGGGAGTAGGCGGCGGCTCCGGCTGCACCACCGGCGGCGGGGGCGGCGGCGGCAGGCTGGCCACCGGCGGCGCCGGCGCGCAGCCGGAGAGGCAGGAGAAAACGAAGCCGAGGGCAACTATCAGAAAAACGGGGAAAGGACCGCGGAAAAAAAATCGACGCATGAAGGGATTGTAGCACAAAGCACAAGAGTGTTCGATCAATTAACCTTTTTATCTGGAATGATGGGATCACTTTCCCAGGGTGATGTCCATTCCTTTTTAAAGCTATCTCTTGTCCCCGTTTTAATATGACTTCTGTTTATTGCACCCGCTCCGCCTGTGGCCTCAGGGGCAGGTGGGGCAGCCCTCCTGGTAGTGGTCCTCTTCGGCCACAGCCGCGCTTTGAGCCGGCAGTTTCGTCAACGTTACCTGACGGGTGGAATATTTGTCCTTCCAGGTGCCGATGATGGTGTTGCAGCCTGACAACTGCCCGCTGATAGTCACCGACCGGCAGCCATTGGGCTTATCGACGTTGGGGGTGGTCTGGAGTTCCACCTTCCCCGCGTCATAAGTGGCTGAGGCAAAGAGTTTGCAATCTTCCCAGGCGATGTAAGACCCAAAGATTGTGCCGTCCGGCCTGAACCCCAGCTTCCAGGTGGCGCCGTTCCCCCATGAAAATTTTTCCAGCCAGTCTCCATCCATGCAGCTGCGCGGCCCCGGCGGGGGAATGGACTGGATCAGGTATTCCCCGCCTTTGGATCGGCCCATGACCATGACCATGAGATGGTCCCATTGCCCCGGGGTCAGGTTCTGGTTATATTCATACGTATTATTAAAGGTTTGGACGGTTTTCAGGCCCTGGTTTTCTTTAATCCCCATGAACCAGAAACTGTAGTTACCTTCGTCCTGCCCCTTGACTTGCAGGCGTACCCTGGTGACCTCCGGACCCAGTTTGATCTTGAAGTATGTAGCCGCATAAGGGCCGATAATCCAGCCGGTTTTCCACGTCGCATTATTGTCGAGAATTTTATATTCCAACGAGGGGGTTAGGTTACTCAGCTTGTACTTTCTTCTGCAACTGGTAAAGATCTGCCCGTCTTCGGTGTAATCGTATTCCGGCGTGGCATTTTTCATGACTTTGATGTAATTGGCCTTTGACCACTTGTGGACGAATTTGTCGAAGGTTAATCCCAATCTCTGTTTAACCACCGCGGCCACCGCAGCCTTGAAATCTTTCGTCTCTTGATTCTTAATCTTGAGCAGAATGCTGCGCATGGCCTCCCAGCCGGCCTGTTCAGTCAGATAGACCCAGAAAAGAGCGGCATCGTATTCCCGCTCAACCATCAATTCATTATCAGTCTTTGCCAATCCTTCGTTCATGCGAAGGATATAATCATACACCGGCGCCACTCCGGCGGCTTCCAGGAGCCATTTTTGGGCCCACACGGCCGAGCCTTCCACCAGCCATTTATAATCGGTCAGCTTTTTATGGACTTCGCAGGTGTATTGCACCATATGAAACAGTTCATGGGCAGGCACCGACTTTCTGCGACAAATCTGTCTAACCACCGTCGTGCTATTCAGATGTATGGTTATTTCATCACGAATAGCCAATCCTGAATAGGAAGGACAATAAAACACCTTGACGTCAATCAGTTCCTGGCCGGCCTCGATTGAATGTAACGGCCAGATTCTCAGGGTCTTAACGCATCGCTGCCAGTATTTGTTGAGATAGGAAGCTGTGTTGGCGATTTGTGCCCGGGTAACGTTATGGCGGGGCTCTTGTGGGTGGTTTTCCCACCAATGGAAGCGAAAATGGCCGAAGATCTCGGTGTATTCGAAGGGCTCCGGAACGGGATCTTTCTGGATTAACGCCACCAAACGCCGGGTTGCATCCGACACCTCCGGATTCTGCAAGGCGGCCTGCAGCAAAAGCAGGTCCGAGGTGCCGCACTCCTCCACCGGCTCTGCGGCCTCCATGGGAACCTGGACCGCAGGGACGAAAATCCGCCGGGCCAGGGCGATGATCTCCTCCTCAGTTTTGGGGACCTGGGGATTATTGCCGTACCTGGCCTTAAAGACCTCCGCCGGCAGAATCTCCAAGGTGGTATTTTGGGAGTTAAACTGGGAAAACCCCTGGGCTAGGATGGGGCCGGGGGCCGCCAGCCACACCAGAGCGACGATTATTGCCAGAATAGCGGTGCGTTTCAGGTTCATAACGATTCTCCATTGGATCAATTCTGACTGAAGATGGCAGCTATAAACAGGGAGAGATCTCCCCGTCTGGACCAGGAGGATGTTAGTTAAACCCGATTTGTGAGGATGCACCTTTAAACAGGTGGGAGGAAAAAACCGAAAATCATGGAAGCATATTTACCAATTCACATAGCCCGAACTTAAGAACTATAGTTTAATATTAGCTTGAAATCTTGCATTATGCAAACAATTTATTGATTTTGAACGTATCATCCACCGGTCAGGAAATCTTTGTGAGCGCCGCCAAAATTGTGATAAGTGCCTATATCTAATTAGAAAGTGTCGGTCAGTTTCGACATAAGATTTGCCAGGCGAAACAAAGGGCGGGCACAGAGGCCCGCCCCATCAGGATCAGATTTCATTAGCTTATCGCCATTAAAGGAATTTTTTCCGTAGCCAACCTTGTGTTCGCCCTGAACGCTTGGGGCGCGCACAAGGTTCGCTACGACTAAACACCTTTTAATGGCGAATTGGTATTATGCCGCGGCCGGAGCCTTTAGCCTCGCCTATTGGCTCCTCGGCCTGCCGCCGGTCAGTGCCTGGTACTCATCGTAGCAGGACCAGAAAGAGGAGGAATCCGGGGCCACCACCCGTTCGCAGAGTTTGCGGCCCTGGGAAAGGGCCAGGTATCTTTGGTATGCGGCTTCGTCCCCCACGTAGAGCCTTTGTGCGGCCTCATCCGTATAGACATGGTAGGTTTGGCCCCCTCTTTGGTAGGTGCTGATTTTCCCCCGGGGGATGGCGTCCAGCAGGGCCTGTCTCTTGGGGGTGGTCTGATCCACGGGCCAATGCTGGAATCCGGCCTTGTCCAGGAAATACTCGGTCATCACCAGGTCCTGGGTCTGCTGCTGGAAGGCCTCCCTGGGGGTCTGCCCCCCGGCGCAACCGGCTGCCAGGAGAAAAAGAAAGCTCAACAGGAGTGCGGGGTAAAGCAAGTGGTGCCTCCGGGCCATTAACATGTCCTCCCCTTGAAGAAGGTTTTCGGTTTTCAGTTAAGAAATAAAGATTAATTTATTAATAAATCTTTTCAACCGAAAACCGAAAACCGTAAACCGAAAACCGTCTTTATTGGGATATTTCCACCTGCAAGGCTTCATCGTGATATTCGGCCTTGACCTTTAATCTTTTGGACAAGCCGCCGTAGGTCACCAGGAGTTCCCCCTGTCCCGCCTGCAAGACCGTCAGCTTCACCCGCTGGCCTTGATCGGGGGTCACCGTCATCAAGCCCGCCGGGGAGGCGCTCCAGTTGGGCTCGATCTTCCGGAACTCGGGCCCGCCATCCAGCCCCCAGGCCCTGGCGCTGACCGTAAATTGCTTGCCTGCTTGAATTCCGGTGAATTTACGGGGCGAGGCCCAGACTTCGCCCATGTAAAAACTCTCCTTGGTAATGGCCTCCACCTTGAATTCCACCTTGATGCCGGTGAGGGCAGGGAGCGGCTTTTCTTTTGCGGTCCCGGTTGCAGACTTGCTGAAAGTCTGGCCCAGGGCTGCGGCGGCGGGGTGGAGTATCAAGCTTAAGCCCAAAAGGAGCCGGAGGATTTTTTTCACGGTCATGGGTTCACCTCGGGAACTGTTTTTTTTACATCAGGTCAAATAGGATTGAATAGGGGGCGGACCTGGCGTTCCCCCAACCCGTCCAGGGGGAACACCGGGTTCGCCGCTACTGAGAAGATAGGCTTTGATATTGAATTGGCAAGATGGTCCGGCAGTTTCAGCCGCCCGCCGGGGTATAATTTGTCTTCTCCCAACCGCCGCCCAGGGCCTTGTATAGGGCCACCAGGTTGGTGGCCAGGGTGCGGGTGCTTATGACCAGGGCATCTTCATTGACAAAGAGGTTGCGCTCCGCGGTGAGGACGTTCAAAAAATCCGTCCTGCCCGCGAGGTAAAGCTTCATGGCCAGGTCCACGGCCCGGCGGTTGTTGGCCACCGCCTCCGTCAACGAGCGGCGGCGCTCCTGCTCTTTGGCGTAGGCCACCAGGGCGGTTTCCACGTCTTTCAAGGCGGTGAGCACCGTCTTTTCATAGAGCGCCAACGCCTCTTCCTGGAGGGCGTCCTGCAATTTGATGTTCCAGCGGATGCGGCCTCCCGCGAAGACCGGCCAGGTGACCGACGGGCTGAAGGTCCAGAATTTGCTGGTGCTCACATTGGAAATCCGGGTCAGGTCATCCGCGGAAATGCCGAGGCTGCCGGTAATATTAAACTTGGGAAAGAGGTCCGCGGTGGCCACGCCGATGCGGGCGGTGGCGGCATGGAGCCGGGCTTCGGCCCGGCGGATGTCCGGGCGGCGCCGGGTCAGGTCCGAGGGCAGGCCCACGGGAATCTGCGGGGGCGCGGGAGGGATGGGGGAGGTAACGGCCAGGTCTTTCTCCAGGACCGCGGGCTGCCGTCCCAGGAGCACCCCCAGGTTGTAAATGGCAGCACGGGCCTGGGATTCCAGGATCGGGATTACGGCCTCGGTGGTGGCTGCCTGGGCGTCGGCGTTGGCCACGTCCAGGCGGCCGATAAAACCGGCCTCAAAACGCTTGTGGGTGATTTTGGCGGTCTTTTTCTGGGTCTCCAGGTTCTTCCGGGCGATGACGGCCTGCTGCTGGAAGCCCCGGAGGTTGAAGTAGTTGGTGGCCACGTCGCCCAACAGGATGATCAGCACGTCCCGGCGATCCTCCACCGCGGCCCTCAGATCGGCGGTGGCGGCTTCAATGTTGCGCCGGGTGCCGCCGAAGATGTCTATCTCCCAGGATGCGTCGAGGCCCACCTGGAATAGTTCCCTAACCCCCCCCACGGTGGCGATGGCCCCGCCGCCCGCGGCTTCACTGGATCCCTGGCTCTTCTGATAGAGGGCCGAGGCCGTGGCCTGGGGCAGGAGCGGCGCGCCCGCCACCCCCCGGGCGGCCCGGGCCTGGCGGATCCGGGCCTCGGCCTGGGCCAGGTCCAGGTTGGAGCGAATGGCCATTTCCACCAGGGAACTGAGGCTGGCATCGTTAAACGCCTGCCACCATTCCACCAGGGCCACCGGGTCGGCGACGGTTTTGCTGGGATGCTCCGGGGTGACGACATCCTGGCCGTTCCACTGCTCCGGGACCTTGGTCTCCGGCGGCCGGTAGTCCGGACCCACGGCGCAGCCGAGGGCGGTAACGAAAAAGAGGGCCGCCAACCACAACCATCTTTTTATTAAATTATGGCATTCATTCGCATTAGGCATTAGCATTAGCCACATCTTGTAGATCATGAAACCAGTCTTGAGTACAGGCTGTTTGAGTCCAGGCTAGAAAGCCTGTACTAATGCTTTTGGGAGCGGTAGCGCAGCCTTTCCAGGCTGCGCTCTTCTTATTCGTCAGGTTCTCCGGGCTCCCAAAGGAAAGCATAATCCTCCGGTTCTTGAGATAATTAAGCTTTCGTTGGATTATCCCGAATATATGCCCATTTCTCCACATACTCATCATAATCTCTCACAATGCGATCGTAACTTTCCTGTATCCATAAAGGACCTGTGGCGCCTCTGGATTTGTTTATTTCCCGGGCGCTGAAGCCTTTGATCCCTTGCATAATTTTGCTGAGGGAAAAATCTGCGCCAGATGGAGAAACAACAGGCTTAAGCAAGATATGGACATGATTCGGCATCACTACGGCACAAGTAATCCAATACCTGATTGTGTGAAAATGCTTTATGGCGTCAAGTACTATTTTCCTTTCACCCTCAGAAAGAATCCCTGATTTAAGGCTGAAAGTGACAAAATAGGTGCTGCCGGGGAATTGCCAGTGAGGCAGATTGCGCCGGGTTATTAGTAGCTCCTCTTCTTCAGTACAGGCTGCTTGAGTACAGGCTAGAAAGCCTGTACTACCGCTTTTTCGGGGCGGTAGCGCAGCCTTTCCAGGCTGCGCTCCTTTAAATCCAGGCTGCGCTCCTTTAATTTTTCCCTGCACCATCACTCATATCTCAACGCATTAATCGGATCCAGCTTCGAGGCCTTCCAGGCCGGGTAGTAGCCGAAGATGATGCCCACGCCCACCGACACCGCGAAGGCCGCCAGGATGGCGTCCAGGGACATCTCGGTGGGCCAGCCCAGGAGCGCGGTGATCAGCAGCGAGATGCCCCGGCCCACCAGGATGCCGGCAATGCCGCCGCAGAAGCAGAGCAGCACGGATTCCGCCAGGAACTGCTGGAGGATGTCCCTGGCCCAGGCCCCCACGGCCATGCGCAGGCCGATCTCCCGGGTGCGTTCGGTGACCGACACCAGCATGATGTTCATGATGCCCACGCCCCCCACCACCAGGGAGATCAGGGCCACCACCAAGAGCAGCTTGGTCATCATGGTGGCGGTGGAGGACAGGGCCTTGGTCATCTCGGTCATATCCCGGATGTTAAAGTCTTCCGGAGCGCCGGGTTTGATGCGGTGCCGTTCCCGGAGGATCTGGGTGATCTGCTCGATGGCCGCGGGAATCTCCCGGGTGGATTTGGCTGCGGCCACGATCTGGTCCACGTTGGTGAACCTCACCGGCAGGGGGGTATCCGCGGCCTGGATGGCGGATTGCTCCGGATAGAGGTTGACCTTGGTATTTGGATATTTCTGGCTTAAGGTGTTGACCTTGGTATCGATGCTGGAGGTGGTGGTCTGGGCGCTTTGGTTGACATTGGCCATGGCGGAGCCGGCCACCCGGTATTTGATGCTGGTCCAGGGCGCCAGCAGGATGTCATCCTGGTCGATGCCCATCATGTTGGCCCCCTTGGGGCTGAGGACGCCGATGACTTTGAAGGCCACGTTGTTGATCCGCACCTCTTTGCCCAGGGGTGATTCATCCTGGAAGAGCTCCTTGACCAGGCGCTGGCCCAGGAGGCAGACCTTGCTGGCGTTGCGGACGTCTTGCTCGGAGAACATGTCCCCTTCGGCCAGGGGCCATTCCCGCACGTCCAGATATTCCGGGATGGTCCCGTAGATGAAAATGGGCACCCAGTTGCGGTTGCCGTAAATGACCTGGGTCCGGGCCCGCACCACCGGCGCGGTGGCGCGCACGGCCGGGGCTTCCTTCAAGATGGCTTCCGCGTCCTGGGGAGTGAGGGTCATGACGCTGCCGGCTCCGAAGCTGACGCCGCCGCTGGCCGCGGTGCCGGGCATGACCATGAGATTGTTGGCTCCCATACTGGCGATGGTCCGCTGAATGGCGCTGGCGGAGCCCCGGCCGATCTCCATCATGGCAATGACCGCGGCCACGCCGATGATGATCCCCACAGTGGTAAGCGCGGCCCGCATGAGGTTGCGGCGCAGGCCGTGGAGAGCGGTGCGCAGCATCCACCGGAGCCGTGGCAGGGCCCAGAAGGGCCGCCGGGTGGGTTTGCCTTCTTCTTTTAGAGAAGCTTCCCCGGGGGCTTGGACGGCAGGGGAGGGCTCGTCGGAGACCAGCACGCCGTCATGGATGCGGACGATGCGCCTGGCGCTGCGGGCCACTTCCTCGTCATGGGTGACCAGGATGATGGTCACGCCTTCCTCATTGAGCTTTCTAAACAGGCCCAGCATCTCTTCACTGGTCTTGGAGTCCAGGTTGCCGGTGGGCTCGTCCGCGAAGAGCACGGCAGGATGATTGACCAGGGAGCGGGCAATGGCCACCCGCTGCTGCTGGCCGCCGGAGAGTTGGGACGGCTCATGGTCCAGACGCTCTCCCAGGCCGACCCGCTGCAATAACTCCTCCCCTTGCCGCTGCGCTTCCTGGTCCGTCAGGTTAACGCCGTTGTACGACAGGGGCATGATGACGTTTTCTAAGGCGTTGGTCCGGGGCAGCAGATTGAAGGTTTGGAAGACAAAGCCCAACTTCTGGTTGCGCAGCTTGGCCCGTTCGTCCGGGGAGAGTTCGGTAATATCCTGGCTTTCCAGCCAATAGCGGCCGGAGGTAGGGCGGTCCAGGCAGCCCAGGATATTCATCAGGGTGGTTTTGCCGGAGCCGGAGGTCCCCATGAGGGCCACGAATTCCCCCTGGGAAACGGAGAGAGAGACCCCCTTGAGCACGGGCACGTCGATTTCACCCAGGTGGTAGGTCTTGTGAATGTCCTGCAGTTCTATTAGTTTCATAAGCTTGCATCGGGGCGAACCTGGTGTTCGCCCAGTGATAAGTAATAAGTAATAAGTGATAACTGTTCAATATTCTTACTTATTACTTATCACTTATTACTTATTACTGTCTTTATCTGCCCCGGAAAAGCTGCGGCGCAAAGGGGCTGGCGGAGCCGGGAGCGCCGTTTTCACCTTTCTGCTGCTCCGCCATGACCACCTGCATCCCTTCCTTGATCTCCGGTCCCTGGATTTCCGTCAGAGAGCCGTCGGTGGGGCCGAGGCGGACCTTTAGCGGCTGCACATAACCCCCTTTGACAACAAACACGGTGGCCACAGCCTGGGTATCCTGGCCTTTTTGGGCCTGGGCCTGGCCTTCCCCGGTCTTTTTCCCTTTTTTGCCGGGTTGCTGGCGAAATTCCGGGGCTACCTGGTCCGGGAGGGGTTTCCAGCGCAGCGCGGCGTTGGGGACCAAAAGGACGTTTTTGTGTTCCGCCACCAGGAATTTTAGATTCGCAGTCAGATAGGGGATGAGCCGGCCGTCGGAATTGTCGGTATCCACCTCCACCGTGTAAGTGACCACGTTCTGGGTCATGGTGGCGTTGAGCCTGATCTTGGCCACCTCCCCCTTAAAGGTGATCCCGGGATAAGCATCCACGGTGAAGGTCACCTGCTGGCCGGGGTGGATATTGCCGATATCCGCTTCGTTCACCGCGGCCCAGATCTGCATGCGTTTGAGGTCTTTGGCCAAAAGAAAGAGGCTGGGGGCGTTGAGGCTGGCCACCACCGTCTGGCCGATGTTCACCCGGCGGTCGATGATCACCCCTTTGACCGGGGATTTGATGGTGCAGTAATCCAGGTTTTGAGAGGCGCGGCGCAAGGTGGCCTCGGCCTGGGCCACCGCGTCTTTGGTCTGGATGACCGCGGCCTGGCCCACGTTCAAGTTGGCCTTGGCCACCTCGAACGCGGACTGCGCCGCGTCATAATCGCTTTGGGACAAGGCGTCGGAGGGCCCCAACTTCTTGGCCCGGCCCCAGTCCCGCTCCGCCTGGAAGAGCCTGGCTTTAAGCTGGCCCAAATCGGCTTCGGAGCGCTT
>DYJG01000052.1 GCA_020723225.1 Desulfobacca acetoxidans
GCGACCTGGACGGCTACTTGAACCGGGTGATCCGGGACTACTACCAAAAAACCCTGTTCCGGGAAGGGGAAGGAATCATCAGATGATCGGCGTCTCCAAGCTATACTGCGGCGCGGTGGAGCCGGGAGACGTGCTGCGCTACCATGGCCGGGGCGCCAAGGACCTCCCCTCCCACCTCTTGCAGTTTTCCGCGGACAAAAAACCGGTAATGGTCTGGAACATCACCCGGGCTTGCAACCTGAAATGCGTCCACTGCTACGCCAAGGCCACCTTCGGCCCTGCGGCCGATGAGTTGAGCCACGAAGAGGGACTGGCCCTGCTCCGGGATTTCAAGGACTTCGGGGTGCCCGTGGTCCTCTTTTCCGGGGGTGAGCCCCTGATGCGCCCCGATCTCTTCGAGCTGGTGAAATTTACCGTAGCCAACGGCATGCGCGCGGTGATCTCCACCAACGGCACCCTGATCACCCCCGACGTGGCCCGGCGCTTGAAGGACCTGGGCCTGTCCTACGTGGGCATCAGCCTGGACGGCACCGAGAAGACCCACGACAAATTCCGGGGGGAGCCGGGGGCCTTTGCCAAGGCCATGGCCGGGGTGACCAACTGCCAGGCCGTGGGCCTGAAGGTGGGGCTCCGCTTCACCATCAGCCGCCTCAACTTCCGGGAAGTCGCGGCCATCTTCGACCTGGTGGAGGAATATAACATCCCCCGCATCTGCTTCTACCACCTGGTCTATGCGGGCCGGGGCACCAAGCTGGTGGAGGAGGCCCTGACCCATGAGCAGACCAGGGCCCTGGTGGACCTGATCTGTGAGCGCACCCGGGCTTTGTTCGATAAAGGACGCAATCCGGAAGTCCTCACCGTGGACAACCACGCGGACGGCCCCTATCTTTATCTGAAGCTCCTCCAGGAGGACCCGCAGCGGGCCGCGGAAGTGCTCTCGCTTTTGCAGATGAACGAAGGCAACAGCTCGGGCCGGGGCATCGGCTGCGTCAGTTGGGACGGGGAGGTCTACGCCGACCAGTTCTGGCGGCACCATTCCTTCGGCAACGTCCGCAAAAGGAAGTTCAGCGAGATTTGGACGGATCTGACCGACGAACTCCTGGCCCGCTTGAAAGACAAAAAACGCCATGTCAAAGGGCGCTGTGCCGAGTGCCGCTGGCTGGACGTCTGCGCCGGCAATTTCCGGGTCCGGGCCGAAGCCCTGACCGGCGACCTCTGGGCCCCCGATCCTGCGTGCTACCTGACGGATGAGGAAATCGGGGTCAACGCCGCCTGAGGCTGCGTTACGGCGGCAGGAACACTTGCAGTCGGGTTAAGCCATGGATGAAAAACCCATTAAATTACTGCTGGTGGACGATCAGGAAACCGACGTGGCTTTGACCCGGAGAATGCTGCATAAAAGCGCCGGCAACCGCACCGATTTCCGGATTCATCACTGCCGTGATCTCACGGACACCCTTGCTTTTCTGGCCTCGGAAAAACCCGACGTCGTCCTCCTGGACCTGGGGCTGCCTGAAAGCCAGGGCCTTAACACCCTGGAACACGTCCTGGCAGCTGCCCCCAATCTTCCTATCGTCGTCTTGACCGGCCTGCCCGACGAAGAACTGGGAGTTAAGGCCGTACAGGCAGGGGCTCAAGACTATTTGGTGAAGGGCCAGGTAAATCTGGATGGCCTGGTGCGGTCGCTGCGCTACGCCATATAGCGCAAACAGATGGTCATCCAACTCCAGGAAGCCTTATCTCAGGTTAAGGTATTAAAAGGGCTGTTGCCCATCTGTGCCCACTGCAAAGCGATTCGTGACTGTCGTGGTGATTGGCGGCAACTGGAATCGTATATCAGCGAGCACTCGGAAGCCAAATTCAGCCATGGCCTCTGCCCGATTTGCCTGAAAGAACACTATCCCGAGTACTGCAAGGAATGATACCGTTTTCGGTTTTCGGTTTTCCGTTAAGACCGTCAGGCCGCTCATTAGATAATTAGCCGAATAGTCATTCCCGGGCCTAGTGCCCGTCTATAAGTCATCATTGGGTGCTACATAACTTGATATTTACGTCTCACTTTGCGTCTTTGCGTCTTTGCGTGAGGTTTATCTTTTCTTAACAAGGATCGGGTTGTGAAAAATAAGCCCAGCATTCTGGTCTTTGCCTCCGGGACCAAAACCGGCGGCGGCTCCGGGTTTGAGACGCTGGTCAGGGCCTCCCGGACCAGGCCGCCGGTTCTGGACGCCTGGATTTGCGGGGTGGTCACCAACTATTTTGACGGCGGGGTGTGGCAACGGGCACACGCTCTCGGGATACCCGCCCTATATTGGGCCGGTCCCTATCAAGCCCAAGGCTATCGGAATTTTGTCCGGTATTTCGACGCCGATTACGTCATGCTCTCCGGCTGGCTGAAACTGGTATCCGGCCTGGACCCGGCCCGGACCATCAATATCCATCCCGGCCCCTTGCCCCGGTTCGGAGGGCCGAATCTTTACGGGCATTTTGTGCACGAAGCGGTGATGGCGGCCTATCAGCGCGGAGAAGTCACCCACAGCGCGGTCACCATGCATTTTGTGGACGAGGTCTATGACCGGGGCCCGGTCTTTTTCGCGCTGCCCGTTCCCATCGAACCGGGTGATACCCCGGAGACCCTGGCGGCGAAGGTAAATCGCGCCGAACATGAATGGCAGCCCCGGGTTCTCAACTATGTGGCGAACGGAGAGGTGCGGCTGGCGGGCCAAGAAGTGGCTTACGCGACGGAGGAATTGAAGAGCCTGCTGATGCCGGAGGCGCGCAGTTTTTATCATTCTGAACGGAGCGAACGTCCATGACCACAAGGGCCACAACGAATCATGATAATTTTTTAATATTGCCTCTTTGACGGCAACTTAATATTAAGAACAAGCGCATTATCCCCGCCAAGAACGAAAAAGGCGGCCCGCTCCGGGCCAAAGCCCGGGCCGGCGCCGCCGTCAAAACCGGAAACAAGGCGCAACGGCTCCGTAGGAATGGCTGCCGCGCCACCCTCTGAAGCTATTCTTCTTTTAAGTAACTTGCTGCTAGATCTTGCTGACTTTTACCGCCTGCAAGCCCTTGGGGCCTTCGTTCACCTCGAATTCCACCTTGTCGTCTTCCTTCAAGGTGCGAAAGCCGGAGCCCACGATATTGGTGTAATGCACGAACAGGTCGGGGCCGTCATCTCTCTTAATGAAGCCGTAACCCTTGGCCTCGTTGAACCACTTGACACTGCCGGTATAGCGATCCATAACTCCTCCCGCTCTCAACCTTGATTCCTTTGTCGGCTTTCAGCCGCGGGGGGCGCAGGCCAAAAAAAAACGGCCGGCTCCCGCCATACCGTCATTGCCTTGCCAAATTGCTTAAGTCGCCCCGATTCACTGCATTGCGCCTGACTAAAGGATAAACAGCCCTGTAGCACATTTTGTACAAGGCTGTCAAGTTTTAAATACAGTTTTTAGTTTTTCGTTTTTAGTCTTTGATGCTTGGTTTGGGTTATTAGTTAATAAAGTTAAATACTAGTAAACACTTGTGGTTTGGTATTATTAAAATATGAACAAGGCAAGTAAGGCCGAGTGGAATCAAATCCCCCAGGCAAACACCGGCCCCACTCCTTTACTAAAAACTAAAAACCAAAAACTGAAAACTGTCTTAAAAATGGTCCAAAGGTATGTCCAAAAGCAACCGGACGTGGTCCTCGGTGCACTCTTCCAGGACCTCCAGGTTGTATCCCCCCTCCAATACCGTGATGAGCCGGCCGCCCGCGGTCTCTCCGGCCAGGTCCAGAAGGATTCGCCCCATCTGCCGGTAAGCATCCCGGCTCAGGTTCATGTGGGCCAGGGGATCGTTCTGGTGGGCGTCGAAGCCTGCGGAAATCAATAAAAATTGCGGCGCGAATTCCATGAGGCGGGGCAGGGCCTCTTTTTTCAAGGCCTCCAGGTACTCCTCGTCTCCGCTCCGGGGGGGAAAAGGCAGATTCAGGGTAAAGCCCTGGCCGGGGCCTTTGCCCGTCTCCCGGCGGTGACCGGTGCCGGGATAGCAATACTGGGGGTCTTCGTGCAGGGACAGATAAAAGACCCGGGGATCGGCTTCGAAGAGGTGCTGGGTGCCGTTGCCGTGGTGCACGTCCCAATCGACGATGGCCACCCTTTCTAATCCGAACTTCTCCAGAAGGTAGACCGCACCGACGGCGATGTTGTTAAAAAAGCAGAAGCCCAGGGCCCGGTTGCGCTCCGCGTGATGCCCCGGAGGCCGCACCGCACAGAAGGCGTTGTCCACCTTACCTTCCATGACCGCGTCCGCGGCGGCCAGGACCCCGCCCACCGCCAGCAGGGCGATGTCATATGATTCGGGGCAGATGCCGCAATCCGGCACTTCGAAGATATTCCGGCCCTTGGCGCAGGCCTCTTTAAACCGCCGGACGTAATCCGGGTCGTGGACCCGCTCCACCCATTCCAGGGGATTCTCGTAAGGTTGAATCGCCGTCAACAAATCAGTGATGCCGGATTCCTGCAAGTTTTTCTGGATCGCCTTTAAACGGTCGGGACGTTCCGGGTGCCAGGTCCCGGGGTCATGCCTCAGGTAGCGTTCATCGTAGACGTAGCCGGTACGGCGCATAGGTTCTCCTGGTCACAGAGTCAGGCCGGAATGGCCTTAACCAGCGTAACCCGAAGAACCGGGAGATGCAAAACTTTTTTGGGCGGGAGGCTGTGGCAAGAGGGCCAGGGACCTAAGGTTCCCGGCCTTCCCTTAACCTAACTCCTCATTTTAACTTCTTCCGCATGATGCAAAAAGTATCGTCATTTTCCTCGCTGGTTGAAAAGACTTCCATCACCTGGAAACCCACTTTTTCATAGAGGCCGATGGCCCCGCGCTTGAGAACGTCCACGTCGAGTTCGATTTCGTCCAGGTTTTTCTTTTGCAATTCTTCAAATGATTTTTCAATAAGTTCCGTGGCGATGCCCCGGCCCTGAAAATCCGGGTGGACCGCAACGCGCAGAATGATCCCCCTCCGGGCGATCTCGCAGCAGCAGGCCACCAGGAAGCCCACGGTGTCGGCAGTAACCGCATCCACGGCCAACAGGAAAACGTCTTCCAGGGAGGCCTTGAATTGATAGTAATCCCACTGGCCTCCGAAGGCCAGGCGTTCGATTTCCATAATCCGCGGCAGATCCCGGACCAAGGCGGGCCTGATGCCGATGCCCACCTCTCTTGGGGCTTCTGCGAGCATAACAGACATGGCGCACCTCCTTGGGAAAACTTATGCGAAAGTTCCCCCATTAGACCCAAGTTTCCAGGCTAATTGCGGTTGAAAAGAATCTGTCTTCCGCCGGAGGTGAATTTTTGGACAGGGTATGCAGTTGGACCGAAAATGGGAGACTGGCACGCGACTTAAATAGAGCAACAAAATCAGCGCGATATGGAAAGTCTCAGGCGGAAGGCCGGTTTGTTCACCAAGGTTCCACCCCCTTGCGGGATTTTCTCTCGGGCCCGCACCCGAGGCATTATCTAACAAAAATTAATAACAAAAATAGGCAATCTGGCAACCAGAATTTTCCGGCTTATGATTTGCGGGAGGGGACAGCTAGGTGGAGTCGGCTTCGGCCTTAAAGAGCAGCCGTGGGGCGGCTGTTCCACATCCCGGCCCCCTCCCCCGAACCGGCAAAATCCTCAAGCGGTCTCCAGGCGTTTCTCCACCACTTCCCACTTGATGTTCTTGAAGAAATTATTGATGTAATCCGCGCGTTTCAGGCCGTAATCGATCATGAACGCGTGTTCGAAGACGTCCAGGACCAGGATGGGGTTGCAGCCCGCGGGATGGCCCACGTCGTGCTCATTGATCCACTGGTTGATGAGCAGGCCGTTTTCTATATCTTCGTAACAGATGACCCAGCCGATGCCCCGCATGGCCGCGGTGGCCATAAAGTCCTTGGCGCAGGCGTCCACGGAGCCGAACTGTGCCGTCACCCGTTTAGTGAGGTTGGGAGCCTTGGAGGGATCGCCGTCCCCTCCCAGGTTTTCGAAATAGAGCTCGTGGAGGCGCATGCCGTTGAATTCCCAGCCCAGGCGCCGTTTGAGTTCGGCAAATTCCGGAGTGCCTTCCTGGCCCGCTTTCAACTTGGCCGCCAGAAGGTCCATCACCTTGTTGGTATTGGTGACATAGCCTTGATAGAGGGTGAAATGGTTTTTCAGGAGGGTGTCGCTAAAACCCTGCATTCCTAAAAGAAAAGAGTAGTCTTTGGCCGTATAGCTCATGGTTGCTCCTTTTTGACCGTCAAGGCCGTCGCAATTTTTCGTTTAATATAGGAATGAATGGGGACAAATCAAGGAGTAGCCCCGGGAGAAAAATTTGCTGGTGTAACTGTTCAAGTTTCGGCTGCGCGTACCGAAGATAAATAGAAGGGGGAAGCATGGGCCGCACCGATGGCACTGCAGCCACGCCGGAATTGCCGAAAACTGAAGCAGCCCCGGTATGTTTTTGTTTTCCCGGGGAGGTGGCCCAGTCTTTTCTGGAGACCCTGGGCAATCTCTCCCTGCGCTGCGTCGGGGTCACCGACCACACCGGGATCATCCGCTTTACCAATCCGGCCTCCAACCTCATTTTCGGGGTGGACACCACAGAATTGGTGGGCCGCCATTTTCGCGAATTCTATGCCGATCCCCGAGCTCTGGACCGGATGCTGGCCGAGTGCCGCGCCAAGGGCCGGGTGGAAAACTGGCCCATCATGGTCCGGAGCCGGAATGGCGAGATGGTGCCGGTGGAGATCACCCTGGTGCGCGTCTTCAGCCCTGCAAAGCAAATCATGGGCAGTGTGGCCGTCATTCAAGACAAGCGGGCCCCCGAAGAACTGGTGCGGCGCCTGCAACGCCAGGAATTGACCCTGATGCGCCTCAACCGCAGCCTGGAGCACGCCAACCTGGAACTGGACCGGGCCAACCGCCTGAAGAGCGAATTTTTGGCCAATACCTCCCACGAGCTGCGCACCCCCCTGAACGCCATCATGGGCTATCTGCGCCTGGTCATCAACGGTATCTGCGATAACCCCGAGGAAGAGCGGGAGTTCCTGCAAAACGCCCTGGACAGCGCCCGCAGCCTCCTCAATCTGATTAACGATCTCCTGGATAGCGCCCGCATCGAAGCCGGGCAGATGGAAGTGCAATTGGGTGAGGTAAATGTCCTCCAGGTTTTCGAGGCGGTGCGCAAGCTCACGGAAATCCAGGCGGCACAGAAAAATCTGAAACTGAGCTTCAAGCCGATCCAGGGAGAAATGCTGGTCCGTGGCGACCCGGGGAAGTTCCAGCAGATCCTGGTCAATCTGGTGGCCAACGCCATCAAATTCACCCCCCAGGGGGAGGTGCAGGTCAAGGCCCGGGCCTATCCCGCCAAGGGCCACGTGCGTTTCGAAGTCCGGGACACCGGCATCGGTATCGCGCCGGGCGCCAAGCAGGATTTGTTCAAGAAGTTTGTCCAGGGGGACGGCTCCTCCACCCGCCAATACGGCGGAACCGGCCTGGGATTGGCCATCTGCAAGAACCTGGTGGAATTCATGGGCGGCCAGATCTGGCTTGCCAGCCCCGGCCCGGGCCGGGGAACCAAGGTCTTCTTCACCCTGCCCCTGGTCTCCCGCCAGCCCTTGTATTGGCGCCGGGCCGAAGACCGGGAAAAGGGCTTCCAGATAACCGGTCCCGACCGCGGCCCCCTGGTGCTGTTGGTGGAGGATGAGCCGAAAATCATCCAGGTCATGGCCCAAATCCTCCACAAAGGCGGCTACCGCACCGCCTTCGCGGTGACTGCGGATGACGGCCTGGAAGGAGCCCGGCGCTTGCGTCCGGCCCTGATCACCATTGACATGGGCCTGCCGGTGCGGCCCCAGGCCAGGTTGCACAGCGGTTTGGATCTCTACCAGGCCCTCAGGGAAGACCGGGATACCGACACCATTCCCGCGGTCCTGGTCACCGGCCATGAAGTGGCCTTGAGCCAGGACCAGGAAGGCCTCCAGGAATTGCCGCCCACCCTGAACAAGCCTTTCCGGGCCCGGGAACTCCTGGACACCGTGGCCGCACGATTAAAAAAATAGTTTTAGGTTCAAAGTTCAAGGTTATTTAGGTACGTTCTATGACTTTTCACTCACTCGCAACTTATGAAAGCTCTTGGTACTTTCTCTTTAACTTTGAACTATGAACCTTGAACTTTGAACTTTTCAAAAATGAGGTAAGCAATGCCGGCAACACCCAAAATCTTGGTAGTTGATGACGATCCTGCGGTTCTCCGGATTTTGCAGAAGTTTTTGGAAAAGGAAGGCTACCGGGTGCTGGTGGCCGCGGATGGCGCCTCCGGTTTGGCCCAGGCCCGGCAAGAGAAGCCGGAACTGATCATCTGTGATTGGATGATGCCCGGCATGGACGGTCCCCAGGTCTGCCAGGCCGTCAAAGGGGACAACGGGATCCGCAACACCTTTTTCATTTTTCTCACGGCCCTGGAAAAGAGTTACATCGGCGAAGGCATCGCCCGGGGCGCGGACGATTTCATCACCAAGCCCATCGATCCGGTGGAGGTGGGCGCCAAGGTGAAGGCGGGGCTGCGCCTGAGCCAGGCCCAGAAGGCCCTCCAGGATCTGGCCCAACGGGATGAACTCACCGGCCTTTACAACCGCCGCCATTGGGACCAGACCCTGGAGGAGGCCTGCAAGGCCGGGCAGCCCTTCCTGGCGGCCATGGCGGACGTGGACCACTTCAAGGACGTCAACGACGTGTGGGGACACCGGGTGGGGGACGCCTTTCTGCAGGAAGTGGCCAAATCCTGGTCGGCCGGGCTCGAAGAGCCGGAAATCCTGGCCCGGCATGGGGGGGATGAATTCGCCTGCCTCTATTACCGTCCCCTGGGCAGCCTGCTGGCCCTGCGCAAAAAGGTGGAAAAGATCCTGGCCGCGGCCTTCCCCTTCCCGGTGCGGCTCAGCCTGGGCTACGCCCGGTTCCAGCCGGGCAAGCGCTTAACTCCCGCAACCCTCATGGCCCAGGCCGACCGCGCCCTCTATGAGGACAAAACCCAACACCGGGACGCGCTGAAGAAAGCCCGGATCAAGAACCGGAAACAGGGAGCCTGGGGGGAAGGGGCGGGGGACTGAGGCCGGGAGAGTGGTCAGGGGCCAGGGGCAGTAATCAGTGAGCAGTGAGCAGTGAGCAGTGAGCAGCGAGCAGTAAAAACCAAAACAAGCAGACCATCTTTATTAACTGCTCACTGTGCGCCATAAAAGCGGTGTGGGGAAAAATGGCTGGAAGAAGAAGAGCACAGTCTAAATTCCTTCCGCTTTTCCCCCCTTCCCCTTTCCCGCAACGGATTTTCAGAAATTGCCGGTCAACCCGGTAGACTCTCCGGACTGAGCCCCTCGGCGTCTCTGCCCCCTTCGCCTCCCCTCCCCTTTTCCGTTTGCCTCCCGGAAGGTCCTGGGGTAATATTTAGCGAGCAGTGAGCAGTGAGCAGTAAAAAGCCAAGGCCCGCGGCCTGTTCCTTTCCGCTTACTGCTCACTGCTTACGGCTTACTGCTCTATTTGCAGGTCCTCCGGGTCCAGCAGGCCCTGCTTGAGCAAGGCCGCCTCCAACTCGGCCAGGGCCTTTTTGAAGGCCGGATAGAGGCCCACCGCCAGGGAGACCCCCTTGCGGGTGGGTACCCATTCCTCTTCTTTATCCCCGGGGACATGGACCCGGAAATCGATGAGTTGGTGGCCCTTGAATTCGGACAGCGACAGAAATAAAACTTCCCGGGCGTTTTTGGGCACCCGGCTGATGGTTTCGGACATGATGCCTCCTGTGGATGCTCCCCCATTTCCGGAGAGTCATTTGTGAACCGGCGGCTCAACCTTAAATTATGATACTGATTCATCACCAAACATTTATTTCTCCCGTAGGGGCGAACCTTGTGTTCGCCCTGGACGCTGGGCGAACACAAGGTTCGCCGAACTCATCCAAGCGGGACTAGCAAAATGACTTCTCTCATCTTCATAAGCTTGTCAACCTCTTTTTGCCATGCAGCTCTATAATACTTTAAGTCGACG
>DYJG01000725.1 GCA_020723225.1 Desulfobacca acetoxidans
GACCCAGGGCGCGGCGTAGATATCCCCGGGCGGAGGTGGATAATAATAGGCCTGGGCGCGGGCAGGCGCCGATACTGCCGTGATTGCGCCTCCCCCCAGGAGAATGGCTATTACTAAAAGTAAAATTACCTTTTTCATACTTCCTCCGATTGGACTGCTTTTCTTGAATATTAGAACTGATTTTCTCAGCTAATGTTAATTCCGTCTCAGCCCCGGTCAACAAGGAGATCCCAAAATAGGTAAAACTGCCGATGTCATTAATATATTGCATATTTCTTACAGGAAAATCTCATCTAGGAAATTGGAGCTTTCAGGAATAGCCAATATCTGAAAGAATTGATAAATTAATAAAATGACCACCAATCTGCAACGCCGCGCCTTGCTGTTATCTTACTTCACCGTGGGCTATAACGTCCTGGAGGCCTTGGTCTCGCTGCTGGCCGGGTACCTGGCGGGGTCCATCGCCCTGGTGGGCTTCGGCTTGGACAGCCTGGTGGAATCCCTCTCCGGGGGGGTGATGATCTGGCGCTTCAGCCATGCCCCGGAATTGTCGGCAGAGGCGGAGGAGCGCCGGGAACGGCAGGCCGTCACCATCGTGGGGTATACTTTTCTGGTGCTGGGAGCCTATGTCCTGGTGGAATCCCTGAAGAAGCTCTATTTCCAGGAAATCCCCTCCCCCAGCCTCCTGGGGATCATCATCGCTCTGGTCTCCCTGGTCGTGATGCCGGCGGTGTTTATCATCAAATACCGCACCGGCAAATCCCTGAACAGCCGCAGCCTCATGGCCGATTCCAAGCAGACCCTGGCCTGCGCCTGGCTCTCCCTGGCGCTGCTCATCGGCTTAGGGCTTAACTATTTTTATGGTTTCTGGCAGGCGGACCCGGTCATCGGCTTGGTGGTGGTGGCCTTCCTGGTGAAGGAGGGCGTGACCGCGCTTAAAGAAAGGAAGCTTTGCGCCTGCGCCTCTTGCGGCCTGCCGCCCGGGGCCGGGGGGAAAAATTAATACCGTTTTCCGTATTACAGAGCTTTTGCAAAAGTTATATTTAATCCGCATTCTCTCTGCGCTTTCTCTGCGTCCTCTGCGTCTCTGCGGTAAAGAAAGAGAGAATTCACCGCAGAGACGCAGAGAGCGCAGAGAAAAGATACGCAAAGTTAAGAGTATGGAACGCACTCTATATCTTTGAACTTTGAACCTTAAACTTTGAACTATTCCCAGAAAATCCTGTCCGATTGTATCGGCGAAGAACTGCCGCCCTGCCAGGCTGCCTGTCCCCTGGACATCCGAGTCCGGGAAAAAATCCGCCTGATGCAGCAGGGTGATATGGTCGGGGCCCTGGACGTGATCCTGGAGC
>DYJG01000726.1 GCA_020723225.1 Desulfobacca acetoxidans
GGCAGCCAGACGCAGTGCACCGCCACCGTCAGTTCATCCAGCAGCCCCAGGCTCTCCAGGTAGGCCCCGGGGGCCAGCCCGGTTTTCTTTTCCAATTCTACCACTTCCTGCCTGGTTTCCGCCAGGTGGATGAACCAGGGGAGGCCCCGCTCCCGGGTGAGGGCCTTGGCCTGCTTGAGAGTCTCCGGGCCGCAGGTGTACGGGGAATGACAGAATAAGGTGGAAGTGATCAGGTCCGGGGCGAAATCTCCCCCGGAATCCATGAAATCCAAAGCCGCTCTCAGATTGTCCCGGGGATCGGGGACGCCGGGAATGGGGAAATCGAGCACCCCCTGGGCCGCCACGCCGCGCAGGCCCGCTTCCGCCAAAGCCCGGCGGGCCTCGGCTTCGTAAAAATAGCCGTCCGCCACGGTGGTAATGCCGCCCCGGATCATCTCCGCCGCGGCCAGCAAGGTCCCCAGGTAAACCTTATCCCCGTCCAGCCACCCCGACTCCAGGGGAAAGATAAAATCGTTGAGCCACTTTTGCAGGGGGAGATCGTCGGCCAGGCCCCTAAACCAGACCATGGCCGCATGGCAATGGGTATTGACCAGCCCCGGCAGCACCAATCCCCCTTGAGCGTTAAGAAGGCGGCGGGCGCTGGGAAGAGATGGGAGGGGGGAACCGGGAGAAGAAGCGCTCCCCACTGTGGCGATCCTACCTCCCTTAACGGCCACAAAACCGTCGGGAATTGCCGCGGCCCCGGGCTCCAGGGTAAGCACCAGGGCGTTATGAATCAGCCAATCCGCGTCGATAAGTTCAAGGTTCAAAGTTCAAAGTTCAAGGTTGTCAAGGGTTTGTCTTACACGCCGGATGGCGGTGATTGGTGAGGATTGTTCAACGGCTCGGTTAAAGTAGAGTGGCCCCAACCTGGCAATTCCTTTTATCACTGATCACTTATTACTTATCACTTATTACTAATCCCTGGCCCCTGACCCCTGACCCCTGTCCTTACTGATATCCACCGGCGCGCCGTTCTGCTCCTCCACGGCCCGGAGGAATTTGGTCCAGTCGATCTGCCCGGCCAGCTTCCGATCAATGAGCCGGTTGACCGCGTATTTCATGAGGTCCGGAATCTTGTGGTAGATGTCTTCGTGGACCTCGACATAGATGCGGCCCTTGAGGAAGCCGAATTTCACCGGCTCGTAGATGATCTCCACGGTGGTGCCCACGGGGGTGAGGTCAAAGAGCTGTTCGATGTCTTCGGGGTAGTGGCGCATGCAGCCGTGGCTCACCAGGCGGCCCACTCCCATGGGCGCGTGGGTGCCGTGGAGGCCGTAGTTGGACAGGCCCAGCCAGCGGCTGCCCAC
>DYJG01000053.1:0-1453 GCA_020723225.1 Desulfobacca acetoxidans
CTATAGTTTAGTTAATAAAAAATTTTGTAGTCAAGAATTATTTGCTTCTGGTTTCCACACTTATCTTATTATTTCGGCAAAAATTTGAAATTCATAATTTTATCAGAAATTTTGGCTAAAGGTGAGCCATTTTTTTACAGCATTTCCTCGAAAACCGCAAGCCCCGGGAAACCAAGGACCAAACTTCGCCTCCGTCCCCCGCAGCCGCCGCCAATTCCCTATCTTTCGTATCGTAAATTTAAGAAAAAAAGTTGAGTTGTCGAAGGTAATTTGCTATCTTTTTTCCAGAATAGCGCGATGGCCATCAAGAAAAAAGACCATGGCCGGGGCACCGCCCTGGCCGCCGGACCTGAGGCTGCCGGGGTGCAGATCAAGGGCCGCCTCTGGCTGGAAAGAGACGGGGAGACCTTCCTCAGTTGGGGACGGGTGGTGCTCCTGGAGCGGATCCGCGACCTGGGCTCCATCGCCGCCGCGGCCCGGTCCATGGAGATGGCTTACAGCCATGCCTGGTCCCTGGTGGCGGACATGAACCGCCTGGCCGGGGAGGACCTGGTGGCCCGCACCTTCGGAGGGAAAAACGGCGGCCGGGCCTGGCTGACCCCGGCAGGTGAAGAAGCCGTGGCCAATTTTTGGGACATGGCGGGCAAGTTCCAGGAATGGTTAAAAAATCAGGAGGCTTGAATTCTCTATATTTTTTTCATTATCGCTATCCTCTATCAAGAAGAGCGCTGAATAATTATCATTGATTTCCCAAGCTTTTAAGAGAGGGGTAAGGAAATGATTGACCAAAGGATATTTTGGTGGTCGGCGATTGCCGCCGTCATTGCTCTTTCAGCCTCCGCTCACGCGGCAGATCAACCCGCGGCGGTTTACGGCAGCGGGAGCCAGCAGTTTTCCCTGGCCACCGGCAGCCCCGGGGAATTGGGGCTGTTAAAGGTCCTGGCCGAGACCTTCGGGAAGCAGAATAATGCGAAAATGGCCTGGTATAAAGCCGGGTCGGGCAAGTCTCTGCAACTCCTGAAAGACAAAAAAGTGGATATGATCATGGTACACGCGCCGGCCGCGGAAAAACAGGCGGTGCAGGATGGATGGGCCACTAAGCGCACCCTCATCGGCTCCAACGAATTCTTCATCGTCGGCCCGGCCAGCGACCCGGCCAAAATCGCCGGGGCCGCAGACACCCTGGACGCCTACCGGCGCATCGCCGGGGCCAAGGCCAAGTTCTTTTCCCGGGGCGACAATTCCGGCACCCATAAGAAGGAAATGGGTCTCTGGAAGAAAGCAGGCATCACCCCCCAGGGAGACTGGTACGTGGTCACCAAGGATTTCATGACCGCTACCCTGAAGCGGGCCAATAAGGAACAGGGTTATTTCATGGTGGACAGCAGCACCTGGGTGGCGGAGAAAAAGGAGGCCCCGGACCTGAAGATCCTGTTCAAGGGCGACAAGCTGT
>DYJG01000053.1:1463-9981 GCA_020723225.1 Desulfobacca acetoxidans
CCCCGGCGCGGCCCTGGCAGCCAAATTCATCGATTTCGTGGCTTCGCCCCAGGGGCAGCAGATCATCGGGGATTACGGCAAGGACCGCTACAGCGAAGGGCTCTATAACGATGCGGCCTATGCCCAAAAGTTTGATGATTGATTAGCGAAAATTCAATACGCCTCACAAGGGGAAGATAATGAATCCTAAAAGCTTGATTGCCTTGGTTATGATCACCCTGTTGGCTACTGCGGCGAACGTCTTTGCGGAAACCCGGATCAAGTGCGCCTCAACCACCAGCACCCAGAATTCCGGGTTGTTCGATTATCTGCTGCCCATCTTCGAGAAAAAGACGGGCATCAAAGTGGACGTGGTGGCCGTGGGCACCGGCGCGTCCATCGAAATCGGCAAGCGGGGCGATGCGGACGTGGTCATGGTCCATGCCAAGGACCTGGAAATGAAAGCGGTACAGGAAGGCGCGTTCGTTAACCGCCACGACCTCATGTATAATGATTTCGTGATCATCGGCCCGGCCAATGATCCTTTGAAAATCAAGGGCATGAAGTCCGCGGCGGAGGCCTTCAAAAAGATCGCGGCTGAGAACACGCCTTTTGTCTCCCGGGGGGATAAGTCGGGCACCCATACCAAGGAACTGGCCCTCTGGAAGGCCGCAGGTATCGATCCCAAGGGCCAGAAGTGGTACCTGGAGGTGGGCCAGGGTATGGAGAAGACCCAGCGCATCGCTAACGAAAAGCGGGCCTATACCCTCACCGACCGGGGCACCTGGCTGGCCACCAAGGACAAGGACAAGCTGGAGATGGTGGTGGTCCTGGAAGGCGATCCTATCTTGTTCAACCAATACGGAGTAATGGCCGTCAATCCGGAAAAGCATAAACAGGCGAAATTTAAAGAAGCCATGGTCTTCATCGACTGGCTCATCTCCCCGGAAGGCCAGGGGGCCATCGCCGCATTCAAGGATAAGCATGGGAATCAGCTTTTTATTCCCAATGCCGGAAAATAGTGACAGTAAGCAGTGAGCAGCAAGCAGTTCGACATGGCCTTTTTAAGTCATTTCTTTTTTTACTGATCACTGATCACTGGCTACTGCTCACTGCTCACCGCTCACTGCTCACTTATAAAAAATGTATACCATCCTCCAGGGCTTCGGCAGCGCGTTTAGGCTTATCATCGCGCTGGACCCCGAACTGTTAAAGATCATCTGGCTCTCCCTCAAGGTTTCGGGCGCGGCCTTGGTCCTGGCTATCGCCCTGGGCCTGCCCCTGGGGGCCTTGCTGGCCTTGAAAAGGCTGCCGCTCCGGGGGCTGATCCTCAGCCTGATCAACACCGGCATGGGCCTCCCCCCGGTGGTGGTGGGCCTTTTCGTTTATCTGCTTCTCTCCCGGAGCGGGCCTCTAGGGTTCCTGGAGCTTCTCTATACTCCGGGGGCCATGATTTTCGCCCAGTTCATCCTGGCCTTTCCCATCGTTACCTCCCTGTCCCACACCGCCATCGTCAACGTCAATCCCATCATCAGGCAGGCGGCCCAGGTTCTGGGAGCCAATCCCCTGCAAGAGGCCCTCACCGTCATTAGGGAAGCGCGGTACGGCATCATGACCGGGGGCATCGCCGGTTTGGGCCGGGTGACCGCGGAGGTGGGCGCGGTGATCATGGTGGGGGGCAACATCGCCGGTTACACCCGGGTGATGACCACCACCATTGCGCTAGAAACGGATAAAGGGAATTTCGACCTGGCCATTGCCCTGGGTATCATCCTTTTGGGGCTGTCGCTGTTGATCAACCTGGCCTTTAGGGCCGTACAGAGGATGGGCCGGAGCGGCTCCGGGGTCGTCTTATGGGATTAAGCCTGGAACTGGCCCAAATCTCCAAGGCTTACAACGGCCGGGTGATCCTGCAGGATTGCTCCTGGACCTTCGAAACCGGATTTACCCACGTCCTGATGGGCCCCAACGGCATGGGCAAATCCACCCTGCTGCGGATCTGCGCCCTGCTGGAGGCCCCGGACCATGGCCGGGTCAATTACCTGGGCGACAACCGGCCCCTGGCCATCGGTCTGGAGCTGAAACGGCGCATCACCCTGCTGCTGCCCGGCGTCGGGGTGTTCAATACTTCGGTCTTTAATAACGTGGCCTACGGCTTGAAAATCCGGGGCTTGCAGCGCCGGGAGATAGAGGAAAGGGTAGGGGCCATCCTGGAGATGGTGGGCTTGGCCGACAAAAAGCGGCAGCGGGCCCTGGAGCTCTCCACCGGCCAGAGCAAGCGTCTGGGCCTGGCCCGGGCCATGGTCCTGGAGCCGGAGGTCCTCTTCCTGGATGAGCCCACCGCGTCCATTGATCAGGAGAACTCAGAAATCATCGAGAGGATCATCCTGGAGATGAAGGAAAAGAAAAGGGCCACCATCATCATGGTGACCCACGACCCGGCCCAGGCCCGGAGGCTGGGGGACCGGCTGCTATTGATCAAGGACGGCAGGCTGTGGCCCGGTTGAGGGGCTTCCCGGCGTCTTAGTGCCACTCGATGTAATTTCGATAGACAATAATGATCAGCAGCAGATACAGGCCGACGGCCAGGGCCGTGTAGCCGAAGATGAAATACGCCGTCCGGTACCAGGGAGCCGGTCCTAAGACCTTGGCCTGTTCCAGCCGTCCCTCCTCCTGCAGCCGCGCGATCCACAAGGCCTTTTCTTCCTTTTCCTTTTCCAGTTCCACGCTGCCCGCGAACATGCCTTCATTCATGGGGAACATGCCCCGGCGCAGGTGGCCGATGGTGAAGTGGATGATGAAGATATAGAGCATGGCCAAAAGCGCCTCGGCCCGGTGGAAGAGAACCATGACGTTCAAGACCCAGCCGGGCATGATGCGGCTGGCGGCCAGGGGATACATGAGCAGCACGCCGGAAATTCCCAACAGCGGCATGCCCCAGAAGACCGCCCAGTAGTCGAATTTCTCCCAATAAGTCCAACGGTCGAAGCTCGGACGCGGCCCCAACCCGAAGAACCAGCGGATCTGTTGCCCGAACTGCACCGCGTCCGCGGGCCGGGGCACCAGAGAATCCGCATCTAACAGGCTTTTGCGCCAGGACTTCCATTCCACCTTGGCCAGGATGTAGATGATGTGAATCACAAAGCCGATGATCATCAGGATGCCCACGGTGTTATGGACGGTGGAGGCCCCTTCATAACCGCCGAAGATGCCGACCACGGCCTTGCCCCAGTTGGTATGGTACAACAGGCGCCCCATGCCGGTGACCGACTGGATCAGGAAGGTCACCATGATAAAAACATGGAAGACGCGGTCAGCGACCTTGAACCGGATTATCCGCACCTGGTCACTCATTTTCCGGCTCCTTGGGTTCGGGTTTCTCAGCAGGAGGGGGCTCGGCCTCGGGTTTGGTTTTCATCTTTTCGCTAACGGCGTGGTAAGTTTCCTTGCCCACCCAGATGAGGGTATGCAGGCCGAAAAAGGCCAGGGTGCCCACGATCAACAGGTACATGAACCAGTTGCTGTAATACAGGGAGGCGAAGGTCTTCCGGGTGGCGGGGTCACCCGCCTTGGGCTCGTGCACCAGAAAGGTGGCAAAGGAGACGCTCGCCCCCTCGTGGCACTTGGCACATACATAGGCGTTCCGGCGGATGGGGTTCATGGGGGAATAATAGTAATTGATGCCCGCAATGGGCTCACCCCCGTGGCACTGGCGGCAGGTAAGATTGGCCTTGACGGTGTGGCTGTGCTTGGCTTCCTCCACGTGGCATTCTTCGCAGCGCCGCAGTTCGTAGAACTGGATGCCTTCGTGCGAGTCTTCCATCCGGGAGCGGACACTGGGTTCCACCGCGGCTCGGGGCCGGTATTGAGTTACCGGCGCCGAATAGCGCCGGACCACTTCCTTCTGTTGCACAAAGGGGCGCGTGCGTCGGGGTTTGACCTCGTGTTCCTCGTAATAGCCGGTGCTGACTTCCCGGTCCTTATACCGGCGGATGGATGAGGTTACCTCTTCCTGGGCCGAGGCTGCCGGGGGCCAGAGAAATACGGCCCCCAGCAGTCCCAGGATGATCCGGAGAACGGCTTTTCGGAGCAGCCTCCGCGGGTCCATAGCCGTTCTCCTTATTTTTTGCCTGCTTCCGGCGCCTTAGGAGCCGCGGGCGCGGCCGGGGCCGCAGGAGCCGCCGGTTTGGGAGGTTCGGGAGAAATAATAGTTCCCTTTATAGGCGCCGCTTTGGGGGCCTCAGGCGGCATTTCCACTTTTACCGGGGAGCCTACCGGCTTGGGCAGCACGGTCAGGGCATCGAACGCGGCTTGCAGCTTCTTTAGATCCTGGCCCTTGTGTTTGTGGCAGGTCTCGCAGGAGTTGGGAATGACCGGATTGGCCAGGGTATCCCTAGGCAACAGGGTCACGAAGACGTGGCTGTGAATATCGCCGGATTCGGCGCTGCTGGCGATCTTAGGCATATGGCAGCCCACGCAGTTGGCAAAGGAATGGATGGAGTGGGCCTGGTTGTTGTTGATCTGCACGTGGCAGGTGAGGCATTGCTTGGAGCCTGCGCCCACGGTCTGGGACCGGGTGGGCGGCATGCCGATCTGGTGCACGTAATGGCAGGAAGTGCAGGTCACCCCTTCTTTGGCGTGGATGGACAACGACCAGTCGATGTATTGCTGGTGGTGGCCCATGGAGAACTCATTGGCATACAGATGTTTGACATCGCCCGCGCCAAACGAGGTGGATTTGTAAAAGGCCTCCAGGGCCTTCCCCGGCTCGTAGCCGATGGCCCATTCCACCCCTTTTTGCTTGGTGGCCTTGCCCCGGTTGTGACAGGAGCCGCAGATCTGCACCGCCACCCCCATGGTCAGCTTGGCCGGGTTGACGATGGTCTGGCGCTTCTCGAAGACCGCGGTCTTAGGCAAGGCCGCGTGCCAGGAGCCTTTGCCATGGCAGGCTTCACAACCCACGCCGGGTTCAATAAAGGTCTTCTTCTCCAGATCCACCCCGGTGGCGTGGCAGCCGCCGCAGTCGTTGAACCAGAGCTTTTTCTCCCACTTGTCTTCGTTGTAGTTCACCCAGCGGTGGGTCTCCACGTTGTATTGAATGGGCGCGAAGACCAGGTTCCCGTCCTTCTCCACCAGGTAGCGCTGCTTCCACTGGCTGCCGACGGTGTACTTGATCTCATCTACCTTGGGAATGAAAAACTTGTCAGGGGGAATCTTGAGTTTGGCTTTGATTTTTTCCAGGTCGGCCCGGATCACCTTGGGATCGATCTCGGTGACAATGGCGTCCCGGTTTTTCTGGGCGTCCTGCATCATCCGGCTGTGCAGGGTCATCTTCCAGGAGTCGTAGTGCTCCAGGTGGCACATTTTACAGGTATCCGAGCCTACGTATTTTTTCGGCTCTTTTTTCAGGGCCTCCACGTTAATGGGGGTCTCACCGCAGGCGGTCAAACCCAGAACCACCATCCCCGTCAGCAACCATCGCCACATGCTGTAGCCTTTCATGCCACCCTCCCGATCTGGTTAAGAATATAGAGAGCCACGACTTCTGGCCCGGATGATCGAGGTGTTCGCCTTCCCCGGGAGAAACTTCGGATTCTAGAAAAATATTATGAATTTAATGTTAATACTCACTAGGGCTGTGTCAACGTGGACAAGATTATTTCTTAGTATATTGGTTTATAATATATATCGATAAAATATGGTATAGAAAATTGACTGTGCGAAAAAAATTATTTGCATAGAACGCCAGCAACTTCTCCTTTATCCCCCAATTTTTTCCTGATATGCTTCTTTCCAGGCGCATTCCCGTGGCTATCTTCGCGATTTACACCACCTGGACCAAAATCAAGGCCGGCGCGGTCCTCACTCTGGCCGCCCTGCTGCTGGTCCTGGGTCTGGATTTTTCCGGAGTTCTCACCCCCTACCGCCTGAAAACCCTGGATCTGCTGTTTCGGCACGCGCCTCTGCCCCCGGTCGACCCCCGGGTGGTGGTGGTCACCGTGGACCAGCCGGATCTGGATTTTCTTAAAACTCAGGGCGTCACCTGGCCCTGGCCCCGGCAGCTCTATGCCCCACTCATCGATTTCTGCCGCCGCAGCCAGGCCAAGGCGGTGATCTTCGACATCCTCTATACCGAGGCTTCCTCTTACGGCCCGGATGACGACCGGCGCTTTGCCGAGGCTGCGGCCGCGGCGGGCAATGTCATTTTTCCCTTCTTTCTTTCCAGGGAAGACAAACCTTCTTCGCCCGGGACTCCGGAGGTCTTGGATAAAGCGGCCATACCCATTTCCGGGACCCCTCCCGGGGAACCCGGCAAATACCGGTCCTTGCTGGCCCCCATCCCCCCTCTGGCAGCCGCGGCCCGGAACCTGGGCAACGTGCAATCATCCCCGGATCTGGACGGCATCTACCGGCGCATCCCCCTGGTGCTGCCGTTCCAAGGCCGCTGGCTGCCGCTGTTGTCCTTCGCCGCGTTTCAAGCCTTTCATCAAGGAGCGCCGTGGCGGTTTGAGGAGAGGGCTTTGGTCCAAGGGGACTTAAGGATTCCTCTGGACGCCCAGGGACAATTTCTGCTCAAATATCGAGGGCTCAGCCGCCATCAACGTTTCTCCGCGGCCAATCTCATTCAATCCGAGTACCGCCTGCAACATGGCCATCCTTCCCTGGTGGACCCGGAGGCCCTGGCGGGCAAGTGGGTCTTCGTGGGCTTGACCGCCCCGGGCCTGTTTGACCTGAAGGCCAGCCCGGTGAGCGCCATCTATCCGGGGGTGGAAGTACACGCCACCTTGCTGGACAACCTGCTCCGGGGCGATTTTCTGCGAACCGTGCCCGCCTGGCTCCGGTGGGCCTGGACCCTGATGTTGACGGCCTTGATGGTCCTGACGGTTCTCTTCGTGTCCGGGATGTCCGGCCTGGTGGCGAACTTAGGCGCCTTGGCTGCGTTTAACGCCCTGCACCTGGGGCTCTGCTTCCTGGCCTTTAGCCGTAGTTGGTACGCCGATCCCCTGCCGCCGGATCTGGCGCTCAATTTCGGCTTCGCCCTGGCCGCGGTCTATAGCTACGCCACTGAAGGGCGGCAAAAGCAGGCCATTCGGGGCATGTTCGCCCAATACATGTCGGAAGTGGTCATCAGCCATCTCCTGGAGCACCCGGAAAAACTGAAATTAGGGGGCGAACGCCGCCGGATCACCCTCTTTTTCTCCGACCTGGCGGGATTTACCACCATGTCCGAGCGCCTGGACCCGGAGGCGGTGGTGGGCCTCCTCAACGACTATCTCTCCCGGATGACCGACATCATCCTGGAAGAAGAAGGCACGGTGGATAAGTTCGAGGGCGACGCCATCATGGCCTTCTGGGGCGCGCCCCTGGACCAGGAGGACCAGGCCGTCCTCGCCTGCCGGGCCGCGCTCCGCCAGGCCGCGGCCCTGGAGGACCTGAACCGGCAATTTGCGGCCCGGGGCCTCCCCCGTCTCAACCTCCGCATGGGCCTGCATACCGGGGACGCCATCGTCGGCAACCTGGGGTCCCAAAAACGCTTCGATTACACGGCCATCGGCGACTCCGTGAATCTCGCCTCCCGCCTGGAAGGCCTGAACAAGTTTTACGGCACCTACATCATGGCCTCCGAAGCCACGGTGGGGGAATGCCGTGATACGGTGGAATTCCGGGAATTGGACTGGGTGGCCGTCAAAGGCCGGAAGGCCCCGGTCACCGTTTTCCAGGTCCTGGCCCTGAAAGGCGATCTGACCCCGGAGGAGGCCGCGGGCCGGGAGAAGTTCGCCCAGGGCCTCCGGCTTTTCCGGGAAAGAGCCTTCGGCGAGGCCGCCCAAACCTTTGCCGCGGTCATGGACCACCTGCCGGATGACGGCCCGTCTCTGATGTTTAGGGATCTCTGCGGCCAATTCCAGGAAGACCCGCCCCCCGACGACTGGGACGGCGTCTTCCGTCCGGACAAGAAGTAGGGTTGCGGGTTGCGAGTTGCGGGTTGCGAGTTAGGAAACCCGCAACCCGCAACTCGTAACTCGTATCATTCCTGACCCCTGATCCCTGGCCCCAGCCCCCTGTTTTTGTTGACATCCCCTACTTCTTTGATATTTTTTAGCCTAACAAAGGAGGGGCGATGGAGGCTCAGAAGCGGCTTCTCATATCTCGTGCGGACATTGACCGGCGCGTTCAGGAGTTGGCGGCCCAGATCAGCCGGGATTACCCGGGCCGGGACCTGGTAATGGTGGGCGTCCTGAAAGGCGCGTTTATTTTTCTGGCGGACTTGGTGCGGGCTCTTCCCTTTCCGGTGGTGGTGGATTTCGTGCGCCTGAAGAGCTACGGCGCGGGCACCACCTCTTCGGGGGAGATCCATATTACCAAGGACGTGGAAGAGACCCTGAAAGACCGGGACGTGCTCATCGTGGAAGACATCGTGGACCTGGGCCTGACCCTGGATTTCCTGAGAAAGCATCTTCTCACCCACCAGCCCCGCTCCGTGAAGATTTGCTGCCTCATCGACAAACGGGAACGCCGGCGGGTGGAAGTGCCCCTGGAC
>DYJG01000727.1 GCA_020723225.1 Desulfobacca acetoxidans
GGAGGAATTGGACTTGAAAATCCGGACCTACTGCCTGGATTACTGAGAGGGAACCCATGTTTTTTCCACCCCTGATTTTTTTGCTGATGTTATTTTTCCTGATCATAGCCCTGGTGCTGCTGCCCTTCCTGATGGTGGGGATGATGGGTACGGCCTTCATCAAACTGGGCCTGCCCCCCACCTCCATGTTTTGGCTGCTGATCCTCACCCTGGTGGGCTCCATGATCAACATTCCCATCCGGGAGATCGAGAGCCACAATTTGGTGAAAGACCAGATGGTCTCTTTTTTCGGCATGCGTTACCGGGCCCCCGTGGTCCGTACCCATAAAACGGTGCTGGCCGTCAACGTGGGGGGGGCGGTCATCCCCGCGCTCCTCTCCATTTATCTCCTGACGAAAATGGAGATAACCCTAGGGGTGCCCCTGGTGGTGGGGCTGGTGGCCCTGGTGTCCAACCGTCTGGCCCGGCCGGTGCGGGGCTTAGGGATAGCCTTGCCCGGACTGATTCCCCCGGTGGTTGCGGCTTTGGGAGCTTATCTCTTTTGCCCGCCGGAACTCAGGGCCCCCACCGCCTATATCGCCGGCACCATGGGCATTCTGGTGGGCGCGGATCTTCTCAAGTTAAACGAGATCGGCCAATTGGGAGCCCCGGTGGCCTCCATCGGCGGCGCGGGCACTTTTGACGCCATTTTTTTGAGCGGCATTATTGCGGTTTTGTTGAGTTAGGTTTAGGAATGAAATGGGCCTAAGGGCTTCGTCCCGCAGGCTCTACATGCAGGCCAGGAGGAAGAGAAATGAGTGAAAAAAGCGCAGAACTCCATGGTAGGAGAGGCAATCCCGGCAGTTTTCTGCGTCCCGGGGCCTTTCTATTCGTCCTGTTGCTGCTCCCTTTGATTATGGGGAGCTCCTGGAAGGATATGACCGGCAAGACCATCAATCCCCGCTATGTGGAGCGCATCCAAAACGGCAAGACCACCAAGCACGAAATCCTGCTCTACTTCGGTGACCCCCAGGAGACCCAGCGGACACCGGACGGTCCGGTCTGGGTTTACAAGAGCTTCAAAGATGCCCCGGCCATGCCCTACAAGCATGAAAAGCGGGATATCAACCCCCAATCGGACCAATTGATGTTCGTCAGAGATGAGGACAAGAAGATAAAAAAAGCTCCCCTCAAAACCGAGGGGAAGATCTTGCACAGCACCTTGACCGTCCGCTTTAAAGCCGATGGAGAGACGGTTATGAGCCATGAATATCAAGAGCACAAAGACAAGGAATAGTAACCGGAGAGCTTGATGACGCCTTTTACCGACCTGACCCGGGCCACGGCCTGGGTCTTTGATTTACA
>DYJG01000728.1 GCA_020723225.1 Desulfobacca acetoxidans
CAGCGGAGTTCCAGTTTGGGGTCGATCCAGGTGGGCACGTGCACCCCGTTGGTAATATGGTCGATGGGCACCTGCTCCGCCGGCAGCTCTGGCCACAGGGCCTGCCACATGCGCCGGGACACCTCCCCGTGCTTCCGGCTCACGCCGTTATGATAATTAGACAGGCGCAGGGCAAACGCGGTCATGTTGAACCCCGCGTCGGGCGGGTCGGTGGGCGAGGTCCCCAGGCGTAGAAATTCATCCCGGTCCAGCAGAGGGTAGCAGTTGCAAATATACTTATCCACCAAATCCAAGGGAAAGACGTCGTGCCCCGCGGGCACCGGAGTGTGGGTGGTTAAGATGGATGTGGCCCGTACTTGCTGCATCGCCTCCTGGTGGCTCATCCCGGCCTCCACCCTCTCCCGGACTCTCTCCATCAGGGCCAGGGCCGGGTGGCCCTCATTCAGGTGCATTACCGAATGTTTGATACCCATGGCGGCCAGCATCTGGCTGCCGCCGATCCCCAGGACGATTTCCTGGAGGAGGCGCTGTTCCCGGTCGCTGATATAGAGATGGTCTGAGATGTCCCGATGCGCCGGGTCATTGATTTCCAGGTCGGTATCCATCAGGTACAGGGGGATGCGCCCCACCATCACCTGCCACACCGACACGTGAATAGGGGGGTCGGTGAAAGGCACCTGCACCGTGAGTTGGGCTCCCTGGCTGTCCAGGACCCGGGTAATGGGGGCCGCGTCCCGGTCCAGAGTCTTATCTTCGGCCTCCTGCCAGCCGTCGGCATTGATTTTCTGGTGGATATACCCCTCCGGATACATGAACCCCACGGCCACCATGGGGATGCCCAAGTCACTGCATTCCTTGAGATGGTCCCCGGCCAGAAACCCCAGACCCCCGGCGTAAAAGGGGAGCGAATGGTGCAGGCCGTACTCCAGGGAGAAATAGGCGATGGGCAGGCACTCTCCGGGAATGATATTTTCCGTAAACCAGCAGACCTGGGTCTGGGTCTGGGTCCGAAAATCGGCCAGTACTGCGTCATACCGGCGCAGGTATTCCGGGTCCGCGGCCGCGGTCTCCAGGGACTGCGGCGGCAGCACCTTTAGTAGCTTTACCGGGTTATGGCGGGTGGCCTTCCAGGCGCCCCGGCCCAACAGCTTGAACAACATCCGGGCTTCCGGGTGCCAGCTCCACCAGAGATTGTAGGCCAGCTCTCCTAAACCCGCGATCCTCGGCGGCAGGAGGGGGAAACGGTCTTGAAGGTCGTCCATGATGTTTCCTTAGTTCAAAGTTCAAGGTTGATGGCCCTGTAAAAAGTCAGGCGGCTATTTTTAGCTCGACCGGGCCGTAATA
>DYJG01000054.1 GCA_020723225.1 Desulfobacca acetoxidans
GTAGGGGCGAACCTTGTGTTCGCCCTGGACGCTCGGGACGAACACAAGGTTCGCCCGCTACGAAACATATGCCTTTGATAAATCTAACTGGAATTAACATCTCGCGGTTTCATCCGGAAATCCAGTAAACAAGGAAACTTCGTGGAATTTTTCCAAAGAATCGCCGAAAACCGCATCCTGGAGGCCATCGACAACGGCCTCTTTGACAATCTCCGGGGCCGTGGGAAACCCCTCAAGTTCGAGGACGAAAGCCATATTCCCCCGGAGCTGCGCATGGCCTATAAAATCTTAAAGAATGCTGACTGTCTTCCTCCCGAGCTGGAGTTGCGAAAAGAAATCGTGCAGTTGCAGGACCTGGTGGCCAGCCTCCCCGATGAATCAGAGAAGCTGAAGCAGATGCGCCGCCTCAATTTTCTGATAATGAAAATGAATATGACCCGCCAGGTCTCCCCCCAATTACTGGAGCATGAGCTTTACGCCCCCAAGATCCTGGAGCGCCTGGAATCCAAGCACGGCAAACAATAAATCTTTATCTCTGCGTCCTCTGCGTCTCTGCGGTGAAAGAATTTTACCGCTGAGACGCAGAGAACGCCGAGAATTTACCGAAAACCGAAAACCGAAAACCTTCCTCAAATGAAGCTCCGTTGGGAACACCCCCTTTGGCGCCGCCTGGCTCCGGCCCTGGCGAAGAACCTGGCCCGGGCCTACCTGAGTAGTTGTTTCCCGGATTTAAGCATCAACCCGGCTACGAAAGACCTGATCCTTACGGGCCGGCCCGTGATCTACACCGTCTGGCACTGCCACCTCCTGTATCCCCTCTATTATCTCCGGCGTTACTATCCGCAGCTTCCACCCACGGTGGTCATGGCCAGCCCCAGCCGGGACGGGGAATTTATCGGCGAGGTGGCCCGGGGGCTGGGCTTCGAGGTCTGCTTCGGGTCCCGGCGCAAAGGCGGGGTGCAGGCCCTGAAACAGATGGCGGAGTATTTCCGCCGGGGTTACAGTTGCGGCCTGATTGCCGACGGTTCCCGGGGACCGGCCCGGGTGGCCCAAAAAGGCCCGCTCTATCTGGCCAGGGAGACCGGAGCGCCCTTGGTGCCCCTGGCCGTGGCCAGCAGCCGCAGAATTACCCTTAACACCTGGGACCGTTTTGAATTGCCCCTCCCCTTAAGCCGCCTGCTGGTGCTGGTGGGCGACCCGATTTATGTCCGGCCCTCGGACCGGGGATCCCTGCTGGAAGCCCGCCGCCTGGACCTGGAAAGGAGCCTCAATCTCCTCTTTGACCAGGGCCGTCGATATTTTTCTAAAAATTAACCTAAAAGTGGAACTTATCAGTATTAATAGTTCCCCCCGGCCACGTGATATGTTAAATTTAAAGGAAATTCTTTAAGTTGATGGTATGACATGCGATTTGTAGAATTGGACGTCCAAACCCTGAGCCAAATCGGCACGCCGGAGGCCACTGCCAAGGCCAAGGACCTGGTTCAGGGTCATCATGTGCTGCACGGTTACCGTATGCCGGACCGGCTCCGGGGAGTGGTCTGGGACGACCAGCCCTTCCAGGTGGAGGTCAGGACCCGGAACGACCAGATATCCTATGTCTGTTCCTGCCCCCAGGAGGAGGGCGGTGAGATCTGCTCCCATGTCCTGGCCCTGTTATGGGCCTGGGTGGAGGAACCCGGCAAGTTTCTGAACCGGGCGGAACTCACGGAACGGCTGAAAAAATATTCCAAGAAGGAGTTGCTGGAAATAATCCTGGAATTGGCGGACCGCGCCCCGGAAGCCCGGGAAGTCCTGAAAGAGGAAGAAGAGGGCCTGGAAGATATTCTCGAATCCATTGACCACGTGGTGGAGGAAGTCTCCGGGGATTCCACTTCTCTCAGCGACGCCGAGGACCGGCTGCGCCGGGCCCAGGCCCGGGCCGACCGCCTGGCCCAAAGCGGACAGTTGGCGGAAGCCCGCTCCATCTATTTCTACCTTCTGGACAATATCCTGGGCCTGGAGGAACGGTTGCAGCCGGGACAGGGTTTTTCCCAGGACCTGAAAGACGAGCTTTTCGAGGAATATTGCCAGTTCATCCATGAGGACCGGCACCTGGAAAAAGAACTGGTCCAGCAGGAGATCGAACAATTGGAGGGCCGGTCCCCGGCAGTCCGGGAAGGACTGGACCTGGTGGAACTGAAACGGGAGGTTTTAGGAGCCGCCTAATCTTCCTCTGACGCAAAACGCAAAACGAAAAACGATCCTCTAAGACCCATCCCCCGCCGGGGCGATGGGTCTTTCTTTCTCAGGCCCGGGAGCAGCAACGGCAGGGGCCGGTTTCAGCAGGATGGTCTTCTGGTAAATACGCAGTAAAGACAGGAGAAAGGAGAGAATCAACGGCCCCAGGATGAAGCCGATCATGCCGAAATAGGTAATTCCCCCCAGGATGCTGAAGAGAATGAAGATGGAAGGAGTGGAACGGCTGCCCTTCATCAAGATCGGCTTGAGCAGGTTGTCCACCACGCTGACAATGACTCCGCCCCAAATAATCAAGCCCAATCCAGTTCCCATGTGCCCGGTGACCAGGAGATAAACCGCCGCGGGCCCCCAGATGATGGCGCTGCCCACCACCGGGATCACCGACGCGGGGATCATTACCGTCCCCCAGAACGCGGGCTGGGGCAGGCCGAAGATCAAAAACCCCACCCCGCCCAGGATGCCCTGCACAAAGGCCACGATCACCGTGCCCCAGAGGGTGGCCTTGATGGTGGTTTCCGTCTCGTGCAGAATCTCTTCGTTGTGCTTGGCGTCAAGGGGGGAGAGCTTCTTGATTTCCTCAATGAAATCATCCCCCTGGATAAACATGAAAAACGCGATAAAGAGCACCAGGAGAAGATCCAGGAAGAAGTAGGTGAATCCCTTAAGCAGCCCGATGGCATTGGTGTAAATGAACTCACTGGCCTTGGTGAGGACCGTCTGGACAATCTGGTCCAGTTTGATCTGCTCCGGAGGGAGCGGCAGGTTGAGATGGATCAGCCAGGCGTGTAGGGCCTTGACTTTGGCGTCCACCCATTGCCACAGGTGGCCGTCTTGCATCCCCTGGCGCACCACCCCGGAGAACTCCAGGGCCTGGTTGGCGATGATGCTCACCAGGCTGAACAGGGGGAGCAGGATCACCAGGGCCAGAATCAGGCAAGTGGCCAGGGAGGCCAGGGTGCGCATGCCGAAAAAGGCCCGGGTCAAGGCCCGGTGCAAAGGTCTGGTGGTAAAAAAAAGCACCAGGGCCATGAAGATGTCGATGAGATAAGGCTTAATGATCAGGTAAGAAAAATAGAGAACTGTCAGGGTGATAACCCCGAAAAATATCCGGGCGAAATGCGTGGGAAACGAGGGCTCCCGCTCTGCTTCGGGGGGGCAGGGGGGGCAGGGCTCGGCCGCCGGCTGCGTGGCGGACTCAGGCCGGGGCTGAGTCTCTTTTCGGGATTCCGGTTCGGTCATGGGTAATCCGATTGAATTAAGGGACAGATGCAATATACGGCAAAAATAGGGATTTGCATAGTTGAAAAGGAGAAAAGGGAGGGTGGAAAGCTTCCTGGCCCTGGTGCCTTAGTTGCTGCATAACATTCTGATATCCTATTGAATATCGATCAGTAGTCAATTTTTTTCTTGCCTTTCCGGATTATTTCATGTTAAGGATTTCACAATCGTTAACCTGACGGCCAACCCTTGATCAGGGTTCCGGCCCCCAAAAAAACAATCCCTTTCTGAACGTTACCAGCAGTAATTCTCCCGCAACAATCTGATCAAACCGCAAATAGCCAAGGAGGCGCTATGAGTTGGAAAACTCTTATCATCTTTTTGCTCTTGACTACCACGGTCTGGGCCCAGCCCTGGCCTCAAAAACCCCCGAAAATCGGCAGACTGGAATTGAAGCAGGAGTACTGGGACTACATCAAGGAAGCAGCCCAACGCTACCGGATTTCCCCTTATCTCATCCAGGCGGTGTGCGCCATCGAATCGCGGTATGACCCGTATGCCAATTCGGGCAGATGCTTCGGCCTGATGCAATTGCACGAGGGCACCGCCAAAAAGTACGGGGTCAACCCCCTCAACCCCCGGGAAAATATCATGGGCGGGGCCGCGGTCCTGGCCCGGCTGATGGAGAAATACGACGGGAATATCAAGAAGGTTTTAAAGGTCTATAATTCTTCCTGCACCAGCGCCTATGTGCGGGAGGTCTTAAAGGCTTACGAGCAGGCAGAGTTCATGGCAATAATGTCCCTCCCCTCCACAAAGCGTAAAAATTAGGACTGCGGAAGCCCAGGAAAAAATTGGGGACCGGCCCTGATTGAATCGGGCCTGTCCCCAATTTATCCTTTAACCGAAGACCAAAGACCGAAGACCAAAGACCCTATTACTGGTATTGCACGTAAATCGGCTTCGGGATCAACGCCAGCAGATCCTGCGGCGTCATCAGCGGGTCGCCCTTCTTGGTGTCGTTGTGGTAGAAGAGCTTGAAGCCGGTAAACTGCACCGGTTCCTTCACGATATAATCCCTGTAGGAATCCCGCTTCAGCCAGGGGGGGCCCCAGCCGTCCATGTGCATGACCATCTGCACCTCGGGGCGGACCACGATGTTTTTGGCATTGGTGACCATGTTGCGGGTGAAGCGGTGCACCACAAAGACCTTGGGCGGGAGGTTATATTTTTTTACGATTTGCTGCAGAAAGCCAGAGGCGTAGTTGATGTCCGCGGCGTCATAGGTGCCGATCTTTTTACACGGTATTTTGCCGCTCTTGATGAGGTTGAACTCCGGGTCCATCCCCAGGTGGACGTCCGGGTTCTTCAGGATCCATTCGAAGCGCGGCAGGATTTCCCGGATATCGGAATGGCCGGTCTGGATGTCAACAAAGAAGATGCCTTTGATCTCCTTGGCCCAGCCGTGAACCTCGTTGACCAGCTCGTCCGGATGGATCATCCGGTATTTGCCGGCCTTGCCCGGTTCCCCCTGGGCCACCACCGCCACCAGGTGCAGGGCGGGCTGCACCGGCAAGGAGGGATCGGCCTTCTCCCATTTGGCCACTTCCCCCTTCAGCCGCCTGAGCATTTCGTCCTTGGGGTATTCTCCCAACGCCCCCATTTTCTTGGATTTGGGGTTGCCGTAGTAGGCGACGATGCGTTTATAGGGCAGAATCGAACCCGGGAGCGGCGGCGGGTATTTCACCGGCCAACCGTGCTTCTTGGCGTACTCGGGGTCCTCGCCGGCCAGGTACTTGACCTTGGGCCCCTTCTTTCCGGGGGCCGGCGCGGTTGCTCCTTCCTTCGGCAACTCCCCCGTGGCTGCCTCATTGCAGGAGCCGTCGGCGTTGCCGGGAGCCGCGTCCCCCGCGGTAATGGGAGGCCGGGGTTCGGCAGCCGGGGCCGCAGGGGCCGCGGGCGCAGCAGGGGCCGCGGCCGGGGCTGCCGGTTTATCCTGGGCGGCAGTGGTCGCCTGGGCCTCACCGGGTTTGTCATACCCGCAGCCTGCCAGGGCGAGGAACAGAACGGCTGCGATCGCCGACAAAAAAGCGAATTTTCGGTTGCACCGCGGAAAAATCGGATACGTCACGAAGCACTCCTTGAATGAAATTCCCAGAACATCTTTGTTTGCAAACTACTTTATATTCTCCCCGGCTCCTGCTTGGCAACCCAATTTTTCAGGAAAAGCTTCTTTTTCCTAAGGCCCCAATTCTACGGGAGTCCGGGCTTTAACCAGGCGGGTCCGGCCCTAAAACCCGGCAAAAAGGATAACTTTCTAAGATATTTGTGCTTGGGATTATTTAATAAATCGCGAAAAACAACCGAAAATAGTATAGGAGGAAGGTCTTCCCGGCCATGACCGAACTACGCCGCCATCGCCGCTACCTGCACCGGCTGCAAGTCCTCTGTAAAAATTCCCAACTGTCCTTTGACAGCGTGACCCGGGACATCTGCCAGGGGGGCGTGTTCATCATCACCAGCCATCTCTTGCCCCCGGACAGCGCCATTGATCTGGAATTCACTTTTGGAGGAGGTGAACCGGCCATTCACTGCCGGGGCCGCATCGCCTGGATCAACGCCGGCCAGTTGGAGACCTTTCCCCCGGGTTTCGGCGTGGAATTTTTGGAGGCGGACCAACAGATGATGGGGCGTCTCTTGGAAGATTTGGAAATTTAAAGGATTCACCACAGAGACACAGAGAGCACAGAGATTCACAGAGAAATTAAAATGATTGGGCCGCTTTTGCGGCCCAATCATTTTGAATTATCCCTCTGTGAAACTCTGTGTCCTCTGTGCCTCTGTGGTTAAGTCTTTTTAACCTTTTATTTTTTATAAGTCGATTCCCAGATCGGCTTAAAATCGTAGGTCGCATAAAACTCCGTCTTAAAGGCCCCCCAGGCGTTCTCCTCGATGGCCAGGTTGACGTCCCGCAGCTTATCCGGCGGCAACTTCAACGTCACCACCTGGCCGATACCCATCATCACGTACCAGGAAACGACTTCCGTGCCCGCCGGAGGAAACTTCTTCCAGAACCCGGTCTTCTCCAGATGTCGATTGATTTCCGCCAGGCTCTTGGTCTGGTCGTGCTTCAGAAAGATGGTCAGCAGAATGGTCATCCTTTCATCAACCCTTTCATCCGCCGCGACCGCAGCAGCGCCGGACGCCAGCAGGATAAAGGCCAGCAAACCGAGACCGGCGATCCCCGCAAACAGCCGTTTTTTCCTGGCCATGACCTCAACACCTCCCGGGTTGTATTCATTAATTATAATACCTGAGAAAGATGAAGATAGAACCGGGATGCATCCTTATCTTGAAAAAAATACATAACTTGGAATCAGAAAATGATGATATATTGTTAAAGACATGGAAATTAATGATTTCAAAGAGCGGCTGACCGAGTTGGCCGCGGATTTTCCGGAAATCATCCTGGTCTATCTCTTCGGCTCCCGGGTGACGGGCCGAACGGGGCCTGAGAGCGACTATGACCTGGGGGTCCTGACGGACCGGGCAGGTGATAGCCCGTCCCGGCGGGCGGCCCTGGCGCATGCCCTGGCGGTCATGCTGGAGATCGAGAAACTGGATGTAGTCTGGCTGACCCAAACCCCGGTGGAACTGGCTTTTGCCGTTATCTCCCAAGGGCGGCTCCTTTACGAGCGGGATATTGCCGAACGGGTGGAATATGAGGCCCGGGTCATGAGCCGTTATTGCGATTATCTGCCGATTTTGCGGGCCCAGCGCGCCGAAATTCTCGCAGGGGGAAAAAGTGGCGTCAGAATTCAGCGGTATCGAGAGGCGCTTGGACGAACTGAGCGAACGCTTGGGGAGATTAGAGCCGCTCAGGAACAAAAGCAAGGCTGATTTCGATATCTATCAAATCGATGATCTGGCCCGGTTCGCCGACCTGGTGCGCCGATGGCTGCGGCAGCAGGGCAGTCTTTAACCCATCCCCTCAAAAAAACCCAAAAACCCAGTCAATCAGCTCTGTCACCCTGGCTATGGGGCGCAGCCCTCCTTAACTTGGAGATATTAATGAATGACTCCGGGAGGTCTGAACATGGGGCGACGGTTTGGTTTGGGCATCCTTGCCGTGATTTCCTTGCTGCTGTTGGGGTGCGCCCAGGGCGGTTCCCCGGAGAGCCGGGCAGGGGAGGGCCAAAGGCAAGCCGGGGCTCAGGCCGCGGCGTTGCCCGGTAGATTCACCAAAGCCGCCAACGGTGTGATTACCGACACCGTCACCGGCCTTGAATGGTATGTCAATCCCCAGCCGGACACCACCTGGCGCCAGGCTCGCACCTGGGCGGAGACTCTCGCCGTGGCCGGAGGCGGCTGGCGTCTGCCCACCCTTCTCGAACTAAAGGCCATCTATCAAAAAGGGGCCGGACCGGTCCATCTGGACCCGCTCTTTCAAGCCCCCGGGGCCTGGGCCTGGTCCGGGGATTTGCATAACCCCTGGTCGGCCTGGGGTTTTGCGTTCTACAGCGGCCTGGAAGGCTGGCACCACCTGGACTATGCCCAAGGCCGTGTGGCCCTGGCGGTGCGCTCCCGGAGATGACCAAGGAAGCGACGAGGTATATTTAAATATACTTGTAAAAAATAATGTAGGGGTTGCATCTCAGGCTTTTATGATTTATGGTATAATTTATTAAGATAGATACCAAAAACTTGCGATTTCGACTCCACGAAACTCCAGCACCAGCAAGGGAAACATCATCCAGGGAATCATTTAGGGAACCACAGAACCGACCTCCGAGCTTCAACCCCCTAAGGAGCTTTTTCGCAGAGGTCTCCAAATGGTGCGCATTACCGGGTTCCTGTCCGCCGATTTCTTTCCCTTCTCGCCGTCCAAGTATGTCCTGAAACCTCCAAGGCCGCGCTTAGCCGACCTGAGCCGAGGCTCAGAGGCAAAACGCTTCCTGATAATTTCTTCGGAAAGTCACTGCCCGGGATATCAAAAAAAAGTGGCTGGATCGCCGGTCGGCACGGACGGCTTACTTTATTGCCAAGGAGGTAAACTATGCTGCGAAAAGGCGTCAAAACCTTGGTTATTTACCTGAAGGACTGGCAAAAACGGATGGTCAAGGATTTTCTCGGGGTCGACTGCAATACTTACGAGGTGGAAATCGGGACCCCGGCGAAAGCGCTGCCTCCATACGGAGTCCCCACCGATGATTCCTTGAAGCGGATGTATTTCTCCGATTGGCAGATCCGGGAAATGCGGGATGAAGCGGGGGTGGCGTGCGAATTCATCGAACTTCATAAGGGCCAGTTGCACTTGCTGTATGGTTACGGGATGCCCGTCGACTAGCGCCGGTTGGCGATGGGCGAGGCGACCCCGGCGCCGCCTAGATAAGATAGTGGCGCCAACAACCTCAAAACCAATTGCCAAGGAGGAAGGCCATGCTTCTCAAAGGAGTTAAAACCGTCGTGATTTACCTGGAGGACTGGCAGAAGCGGATGATCAAGGATTTCCTCGGGGTTGATTGCAATACTTACGCGGTGCAAGTCAGGACGCCATCGGGGCCGATCCCTAAATACGGGATTCCCACCGATGAGTCGTTGAAGCGCATGTACTTCACCGACTGGCAGATCCGGGAAATGCGGGATGAATCCGGGGTGGTCTGCGAATTCATCGAACTCCATAAAAACGATATTAAGCTGCTGTACGGGGTTGACATCGGCCTCAGTTAAGGCTGGAATCGCGTACCGTTGCGAGTTTAACCGGTTAAACCGGGCCGACAAGAAGGAGGAAGACCATGCTTCGCGGCGGAGTCAAAACTGTGGTGCTTTACCTGGAGGACTGGCAAAAACGGATGGTCAAGGACGTTCTCGGCGTCGATTGCGATACCTACGAGGTGGAAATCGGGCAGTCGACGCAGCCGGTATTAAGATACGGCATTCCCACCGATGAGTCGCTGAAACGCATGTACTTCACCGACTGGCAGATCCGGGAAATGCGGGATGAAGCCGGAGTGGTGTGCGAATTCATCGAACTCACCAAAGAGGCCGGGGTCAGGTACATGGTTCCGCCCCGCTAAAGCCAGCCGGCGGCGGAGGCGGGGTCTCCGCCGCCGCTTTTCCGGGTGGTTTTACTGCCAAGGATGAACTGATGAAATCCAGTGAATACGTACCTGAAAATGCGGTCTGGGAGCTGACCCTCCGGTGTAACATGCGATGTCTCCACTGCGGCTCATCCGCCGGAAAAGCCCGGAAAAACGAGTTGACCCTCAAGGAATGTATCCGGGTGGCGGATGAACTGACCGGTCTCGGCTGCCGGAAGGCCACCTTTATCGGCGGGGAAATCTTCTTTTATCGGGGCTGGGAGAAGGTAGCCCGGCGGATGTCGGACCGCGGCGCCATGATCAACATCATTACTAATGCCTATCGCCTGGGCGACGCGGAGGTCGGCCAG
>DYJG01000729.1 GCA_020723225.1 Desulfobacca acetoxidans
TGGTCTTCGGTCTTCGGTCTTTGGTCTTTGGTTTCAGATTTCAGATTTCAGATTTCCGGTTTTTGGTTTTCGGTTTTCGGTTTTCGGTTTTCGGTTAAAAGAATAAATGCATTACACAATTAATAAGTATTAATTCATGCGCCTTCAATTCAACCGTAAATCATAAAAAATCGTAGGGCGGGCGTCCCGCCCGCCAACCTCTCGGGCGGCCAGAGACGGCCGCCCCACCGAGTCTTGCTCTTTTGCATGTTCTTGCGTCTTTCTTTGCGCCTTTGCGTCTTTGCGTGAGACACTCTTTTTCTTAAATACGCTCAGGTCCCTTTAGCTCCTCGCTGCGGCGGCAGCAGCGCGGCCACCTGGTCCAGCACCTTCTCCGCCACTTCCTCCTTGCTGAGAAGCGGCAGGGGCAGCAGCAAATTCTTCCGGCCGATGATGGTCACTTCGTTGGTATCCACCGCAAAACCTGAGTCCGGCCGGTTCACCTGGTTGGCCACAATCAGGTCCAGGCCCTTGTCCTCGAGTTTTTTTCGGGCCGCGGCCTCCAGGTCCCGGGTCTCCGCGGCGAAACCCACCACCACCTGCTTTTTTTTGATTGCAGCCAATTCCTTGAGGATATCCGGATTCTGGGTCAGGTGCACCGTCAATTCCGGGGAACCACGCTTCATCTTGTGTTCGGACCGGCTGGTGGGATGATAATCCCCCACGGCCGCGGCCATGAGCAGGGCCTCGGACTCGGGGAAGCGGGCCCGCACCGCGTCCAGCATCTCCCGGGCGGACCAGACCTCCACCCGTTCCACCCCATGGGGCGCGGGCAGAATCGAGGGGCCGCTGATCAGGCAGACCTCCGCGCCCCGGCGCCGAGCCACCTTCGCCAGGGCATAGCCCTGCTTGCCGCTGGAGCGGTTGGTGAGGAAGCGCACCGGGTCCAGATCTTCATGGGTCGGCCCGGCAGTCACCAGAATCCGTCTCCCAGCCAAATCCTGGGTGCTCACCAGTTTGGCCAGGGCCTCCAGGATGGTCTCCACCTCCGGCAGCCGGCCGTAGCCGACCGCGCCGCAGGCCAGTTCCCCGGCCTCCGGCTGCAAGACCGCCAGGCCCCGGTCCCGGAGCCGGGCCACGTTGTCTTGGACCGCGGGGTTGGCCCACATCTCGCAATTCATGGCCGGGCAGATGAGGATGGGTTTGGTCGCGGCCAGGAGGATGGTGGTGAGAAGATCATCCCCGATCCCTGAAGCCATCTTGCCGAGGAGATTGGCCGTAGCCGGGGCGAGCACTATCGCGTCCACCTCCTGCCCCAGGGCCACGTGTTCCAGGGGTTCGCTCCCGGGGCCGA
>DYJG01000730.1 GCA_020723225.1 Desulfobacca acetoxidans
AGATTCTTCGGTCGCTCCGCTTCCTCAGAATGACAAGTGGGGGGACTTTCGCAGAGGTCTCAAATTAAAATCATGATTGATGGAGAATACCGTGAAGGTGGTCACCGTTTCCTCCAAATTCCAGGTAACGATTCCCAGGGAGATCAGACAATCCATGGGTCTTCAGCCCGGGACCCGGTTGCTGGTCATCAAATATGAGAATCGCATCCAACTCATTCCTGTAAAAGAGCCCAAAATATTGCGCGGGTTTATCACGGGGATAGATACGGAGGTGGCCCGGGAAGAGGATCGGGTATGAATCCGTGGGATTTAAAGATGAATCCGGATAATCGCTTCGGCTTCGACAACGCCCCCGACCAGCGCGGCGCCTACAGCGCCAGATGGGACAAGTACCAGGGCCGCGACATCATCCCCCTCTGGCTGGCGGACATGGACTTCCGCTCGCCCCCCGCGGTGATCGAGGCCCTGCGCCGCCGGGTGGAACACGGCGTCTTCGGTTATCCCTCGGTCCCCCCGGAATTGGTGGAGGTTGTCCTCTCCATGCTCCTGGCCGATTACGGCTGGGAGATAAAACCCGACTGGCTGGTGTGGCTGCCCGGGCTGGTCACCGCCTTGAACGTCATCTGCCGGGCCGCGGCCGGGCCGGGGGATGAGGTGCTCACCGCAGTGCCGGTCTACCCGCCCTTTCTGTCGGCCCCGAAATATAGCGGCCGCGGCCTGGCCGCCGTGCCTCTGGTTCGGGAGGACGGCCGCTGGGCTTTCGATTTTGAGCGCCTGGAATCCTTAATCACCCCCCGGACGCGGCTTTTCCTCCTCTGCACCCCCCATAATCCCGTGGGCCGGGTTTACACCAAAGAGGAACTCACCGCCCTGGCCCGTATCTGCGAGCGGCACGACCTGACGATTTGCGCGGATGAAATCCATTGCGGCCTGATACTCGATGCGGACAAAGAACATATCCCCCTGGCCAGCCTGGACCCCGCCATTGCCGCTCGCACGGTTACTTTGATGGCCCCCAGCAAGACCTTCAACCTGCCCGGATTGGGCTGCGCTTTTGCCATTATTGCCGATGAGCAACTGCGCCGGAAGTTCAAGCAGGCCAAGGCCGGCATCGTCCCCGGGGTCAATCTCCTGGGCTATGTCGCGGCCCTGGCCGCTTACCGGGACGGGTCGGATTGGCACGCGGCCCTGCTCTCCTACCTGCGGGCCAACCGGGACCTGGTAACCGCAGCGATCAACAAGATGCCCGGCTTATCCATGACCCACGTGGAAGCCACCTATCTGGCCTGGATCGATACCCGGGAGGCAGGAATAGCGGAACCGGTGAAGTTC
>DYJG01000055.1 GCA_020723225.1 Desulfobacca acetoxidans
CTATCTGGCGGGCCGGCTCCTGGAGAAGGAGGCCGGGTTAAAGGTAAACTCCTATAACTCCGGGGTAGGCGGCAACTTTTCGCTGCATTCCCTGGATATTCTGCTCAACAAAGTCATGCCCATGCAACCCGACCTGGCGGTCATGATGCACAATATCAATGACCTGACGGTGCTGATGTTCGCCAAATCTTATTGGGACAAGGATTTTAAAAAAGGGAATACCTCACCCATAGTGGTCCTGAAAAAGAGATACATCGACTTCCGGCTGCTGCTGGAAGACTATCTGCCTCATTTGTACAATGCCTCAAAAGAGTTGGAGAAAAAGGTGCGCCGGGCCTTTAAGCCCAAGAAGGCCGCCCGCCAGGAAGACGAATTGCGGGATCTCCGGGGAAAAAGGATAGTAATTGATAAAGACCGTGTGCTGGAAGAATTTACCATGAATCTGCAATTGTTCATTAACATGTGCCGGGCCCGGAAGATCACGCCGGTGTTAATGACCATGGCCAGCCGGCTGCAAGACAACCCGGACCCCCTGATTGTCCAACTGACCCAAGGTCTGGAGAAGGATCACGGCATTACTTACCGGCAATACAAAGAAATCTTTGATCTCTTCAACCAGGCCATCCGCCGCACTGCCGCGGCCAACGGGGTATTGGCCATCGACCTGGCCCGGGCCGTGCCCCAGGAGCGGGAATACATCTATGACTTGGTGCATTTCACCAAACGGGGCTCGCAATTGGCGGCCGCAACGATCAAAGAGGGCCTGAAGCCGCACCTGGCTTCCCTGACCGCAGGCCGGAATTGAAAACAACCTATATAGATTAGGAAAATAGGAAATGTCCTATTTTCCCCTTGACTTTGGCTTCGTCCTGGAAGATATTTTGTATATATGAACAGGATCGCCAGCTCCCGCGGTTATCTCCGGTCCGCGATCGTTATCTTCTCTGCGATTCTTCTCCTGCCGTGGGGAAATTTGGCCCTGGCCGCGCCCATGCCTTGCTGCGGCCATTGCGGCAGCGGGGAACCCGGCATTTCCTCCGGCAGTTGCTGCCAGCCCGGCTCTCCCGGCCGCTGCGGCTCTTCCGGCCAGGCTGGATCAACGGGGTGCCAGTGCCGGGGCGGCAATCTGGTGTTCATTTCCCTTCCCGGGGTAAACCCCCCAACCTGGCAGGTGTCATCTTGCTGCTTGTCCCAGGCAACAGTCTCCATCAAACTATTTCCGCCCAGCATTTTTCATCCCCCCGAGCCGTTCCTTTCAAGTCTCATCTAATTTGTTCTAATTCGGCCTTTTCCATCCCTATTCGGCTTTAACCGCTAGCGAGACTGCGGAGCCCTGCGCCTCGGGAGTTCGGCCTGCGGGGTTTGTCCAGAGGGCCGCGAATACCGGTTTCCATGAGCTTCGGGAGGCTCCAGAAGCGTTTTTCTCCCGGTTAAATCGGGGAGAGGCAGGAAAGCTGTCCCAAGGTTGAAGCAGCAGCAAATGGCAGAAATTATGGCCAAGCCTTGAAGTCTGGAAGGCAGCAAATATTTTCTGCCGTGCCTTAGTTAATAAACAAAATTTCATAATTAGGAGATGAAATCATGAAAAAGATGATTATGGTGATTTTAGGAGTGGCAGTCAGTTTGTCCCTGGCGTGGGGCGGTTTGGCCGCCGACCCGCCGGCCAAAGACCAGGCCCCGGCCGTCTGTCCGGTCATGGGCGGCAAGGCCAATCCGAATCTTTCCATTGACCATAACGGCAAGCAGGTTTATTTCTGTTGCCCGCCCTGCCGGGAGGCATTTAAGAAGAACCCAGAACAGTATCTTAAAAAGCAACAATAATATGGATGAACTGGAGAATAATCCCGGCCTGACATCTTGGGCCACCAGCCTGAGCCTTAGCGTCTTGAGAACTTGTCTGATGGGTAAAATTGTGCCTATAGTGCCAGAAATTCATGTAAAAGCAGAGGGAGAGATGGGTTACCGAAGGCCATTTTTCCGCAGGTTACTTCTACCGGCCCTGTGTCTGGCCGGGATTCTCTACTTGTCAACTCCATTACAGGCCCAGAACCACACCGGGATGCCGCCGGATTTGCAGGCCCTGGTCACCGAATCCTTGAAGGCCAACGCGGAAGTGAAGCAGATGCGCTCGCTGCACACCGCTGCCAAGGAGACCATCAAGCCCGCGGGCGCCCTGGAGGATCCGGAAATCGGCTTTACCTTGAAGGACATTCCCACGGATAACTGGGCCCAGAACCAGGAGCCCATGACCCAGAAGATGTTGGAACTGTCCCAGAAGGTGCCTTTTTGGGGAAAAAGGCGGCTGCGCTCCGAGGTGGCCGAGGAGCAGGCCCGCTCGGACGGTTACATCAGCCAGGAAAAAGCCAACGAGGTGCGGGCCAAGGTGATCATCGGCTACTGGAGCCTGTCTTTGGCCTACACCAATTTCGACCTGACCCAGAAAAACAAGCAGTTCTGGGAGCAGGTGACCCAGGTGGCGGAGACCCGCTACAGCGTGGGCCAGGGGCAGCAGGCGGAAGTGCTTCAGGCCCAGGTGGAACTGGGGAATTATCTGGACCGCCTCTTTCAATGGACCCAGAAACAGGAATCCGTCAAGGCGGAACTGAACGCCCTGCGCTCCCAGCCGCCCCAAACCGCCATTACCCGGCCCCAGCCCTTGAAACTTCGGCCGTTTTCTTTAAATTTGGCGGAACTGCTGACTCAGGCCGAAGCCCGCCCCCAGCTCCAGGCCCTGAAGGCGCTGATCAGCAAGCAGGAAAAGGCCATCGATCTGGCCAAAAAGGAATATTTTCCGGATATGCGGGTGACCTTGGCCTACGGTTTCCGGGAGACCCTGGCCGGCATCAACCAAAAACAGGCGGACATGTTCACCTCCACGGTGATGTTCAATATCCCCATCTGGCACGCGGACAAGATCCAGCCCCGCATCCGGGAAGAGCAGGCCAGGCAGAGCGCGGCCAAAGAAGCCCATCAGTCCGCCTGGAACCAGTTGGCGGCGCTGATCAAAGACCGGCACGCCAAGCTGCAGCGCCTCTCCCAGCAGATCTCCCTCCTGGACCAGGGGATCATTCCCCAGGCCCGGCAGGCCGCGGCCGCATCCCTGTCCTCCTACCAGGTGGGGGCCCTGGATTTCGCACAGCTCTACCAGAGCCAGATTTCGGTCTATGGCACCGAGATGCAACTACAAGAATATCTCAAGGATTTTGAAGAAAACTGGGCCGAACTGGAGTGGCTGGTGGGCAACGAACTGCCCCGCAGGCCCGGAGGTAAGAAATGAAACCATCCCCGCGTCGTTACCTGTGGTGGGGCCTCGTACTGGGGGTCCTCCTGTGCCTGCTGGCCGCGGCCGGCTTATACCTGTCCGGCTACCACCTCATGCACGTGGCCCATCTGGCTCCGCTTCCGGCGGAGGCGCCCGGGGCCAAGAAGCCTCTGTGTTATATCTCCCCGAAAGATCCCAATTACATCCGCTTCGCTCCGGGCAAGGATGAGCAGGGGAACGAACTGGTCCCGGTCTATCCCACTGCCGGCGCTCCTGTAGCCGCCGCCAAGGAAGAGGCCAAGAAACAATATTGGACCTGCCCCATGCACCCGGACGTCGTCCGGGATGCTCCCGGCAAGTGTCCGAAGTGCGGCATGGACCTGGTGCCCATGCGGGAGGAAAGACTCCCGGCTGCGGCCGCGGCCCCGAAGGAGCGGAAAATCAAATACTGGGTCTCCCCCATGGACCCCGGCTACGTCCGGGATAAGCCCGGAAAGGCCCCCTGCGGCATGGACCTGGTGCCGGTCTATGAGACCGAGGGGGAAGTTGCCGCGGAAGGCACCATCGCGGTGGACCCCAACACCTTGCAGTCCATGGGCGTGCGCACCGCCAAAGCCGAGGTGCGGCCCCTGAACCGTACCATCCGGGCCGCGGGCATCATCAATTACGATGAAAAAAAGCTGGCAGTGGTGACCACCAAGATCAACGGCTGGGTGGACCGCCTCTATCCCAAGGCCACCGGCGAACCCATCCGTAAAGGGCAGCCCCTGATCAGCATTTACAGCCCGGATTTGGTCTCCGCACAGCGGGAATACCTGTTGGCCTTGAAGAACCTGAAGGCCCTGGAGAAGTCTCCCTATCCGGAAGTCAAAGAATCGGCCCAGCGCCTGGTGGAGGCCTCCCGCCGCCGCCTGGAGTATTGGGATATTCCCCGGGGGCAGATCCGGACCCTGGAAAGAACCGGCGAGGTGAAAAAGGACCTGACTCTGACCTCTCCGGCCAACGGCATCGTCATTAAGCGCAACGTGACCCAGGGCCAGATGGTGACTGCGGGCATGCCGCTTTTGGAAGTGGCGGATCTGTCCACCGTCTGGGTGGACGCGCAGATTTATGAATACGAGCTGCCCTGGGTCAAGATCGGCCAGAGCGCGGAAATGACCCTGGCTTATCTACCCGGAGAGACCTTCCACGGCAAGGTGGAATACATCTATCCCTATTTAAGCGGCACCACTCGCACCGCTAAGGTGCGCCTGGCCCTGCCCAACCCCGGGCTGAAACTCAAGCCGGAGATGTACGGCCAGGTGGTGATCGAGTCTCCCATGGACAAGCCGGTGGTGGCGGTGCCCACCGAGGCGGTGCTGGATTCCGGGGAGAAGCAGTTGGTCTTCCTGGCCTTGGGGAAGGGGCGGTTTGAACCCCGCCAGGTGAAGGTGGGCATGGAAGCCGCGGACGGCTGGCGGGAGGTGACGGAAGGCCTTAAAGGAGGGGAAGAGATCGTCACTTCGGCCCAATTCCTCCTGGATTCCGAATCCCGCACCCGGGAGGCGGTGGCCAAGATGCTTAAGAGCCAACAGGCGCCGGCCGCGGGCCAGGAAGAGGTTCCGGCAAAACCCGCAGGTCCTGCGCCCGCTGCTCCGGCAGCCCCGCACCGGCATTAGTCGACCAAGTTCTGAGGACGCCCTATGACCAACTGGATCATTGAAACTTGCCTCAAGCACCGGGTGCTGGTGCTCCTGTTGACCGTAATGCTGCTCGTGGGTGGAATCTACGCCACCCGCCACCTGCCGGTGGACGCCATCCCGGATGTCTCAGACGTTCAGGTCATCATTTACACCGAATATCCCGAACAGGCCCCGGAGGTGGTGGAAGACCAGATCACCTATCCCCTGGCCACCGCCATGCTGGCCGTGCCCCACGCCAAGAGCGTCCGGGGCTACACCATGTTCGCCACCTCCTTCGTCTACGTCATCTTCGAAGACGGTACCGACATCTATTGGGCCCGCACCCGGGTCCTGGAATACCTGAATTACATCCGGGGGAAACTCCCCGCCGGCATCAACCCTGCCCTGGGACCTGACGCCACCGGCGTGGGCTGGGTCTTTCAATACGTGTTGGAGGACCCCACCGGCAAACACGACCTGGCCCAACTCCGGAGCATCCAGGACTGGTATCTCCGTTACCAGTTGCAGACCGTGCCGGGGGTGGCCGAGGTTGCCAGCCTGGGAGGGTTTGTCAAGCAATACCAGGTGCGGGTGGACCCCAATAAGCTGGCGGTCTACAACCTCCCCCTGGCCAAGGTCAAGGAGGCCATCCAGAAGTCCAACAGCGACGTGGGCGGCCGGCTCCTGGAAATGGCCGAAACCGAATACATGGTCCGGGGCCTGGGGTATCTAAAAAGCGTCTATGACGTGGAAAATATCGTGGTGGGCACGGATAAGTCCACCGGCACCCCCATCCTCATCAAGAACATCGGCAACGTGCGCCTGGGACCGGAACTGCGCCGGGGCATCGCCGAGGCCAACGGCCAGGGTGAAGTGGTGGGGGGCATCATTGTCATGCGCTTCGGGCAAAACGCCCTCCAGGTCATCAACCGGGTGAAGCAGAAACTGGAGGACCTGAAACCGGGGCTGCCGCCGGGGGTGCGGATAGTCACCGCCTACGACCGCTCCGGGCTGATTGAACGCTCCATCGCTACCTTGAAGGAGGCCCTCACCGAAGAAGTCATTATCGTCGGCATCGTCTGCGGCATCTTCCTGGTGCACTGGAAAAGCGCGCTGGTGGCCTTCATCACCCTGCCCCTGGGTGTGCTCATCTCCATTATTTTGCAGTATCTCTTTAATATCAACGCCAACATCATCAGCCTCTCGGGGATCATCATCGCGGTGGGGGACATGGTGGACGCGTCCATCGTCATGGTGGAGAACGCCCATCACAAGATCAACGCCGCCCCCCCGGATGCCCCCCGGGGTCCCATTATCCTGGAGTCCGCCAAGGAGGTGGGCGGGTCGCTGTTCTTCTCGCTCCTGGTGATCACCGTCTCCTTTCTGCCCATCTTCGCGCTTCAGGGAGAGAGCGGCCGGTTGTTCAAACCCCTGGGTTACACCAAAACCTTCGCCATGTTTGGGGGCGCCATCCTCTCCATCACCCTGGTGCCCATCCTGATGTACTTTTTTCTCAGGGGCAAATTGCCCCGGGAAGAGCGCATCCTGCCGGTGCGGATCACCACCGCCATCTACCGGCCGTTGTTGAATACGGTGGTGCACTGGCCCAAACTCACGGTATGTATGGCCCTGGTCGTTTTGGTGATCAGCATCTATCCCTTCATGAAGCTGGGCTCCGAGTTTATGCCGCCCCTGAAGGAAGGGGACCTGCTGTACATGCCCACCACCATGCCGGGGCTGTCCACCACCAAGGCCAAGGAAATCTTGCAGCAGACGGACCGGATTATCGCCTCCTTCCCGGAGGTGGAATTCGTCTTCGGCAAGGCGGGCCGGGCGGAAACCGCCACCGATCCCGCGCCTTTGAGCATGCTGGAGACCACCATCAAGCTGAAACCCCAGGACCAGTGGCGCCCGGGATATGACGAGGAGAGGCTGATCCGCGAGTTGGACGCGGCCGTAAAATTCCCGGGTCTGGGGAACTCCTGGCTGGGGGTCATCCGCACCCGCATCGACATGCTCTCCACGGGTATTAAGACCCCGGTGGGCCTGAAGTTTCTGGGGCCGGACCTGAAAGAACTGAACAACCTGGCGGAAAACGCGGAGGCCGTCCTCCGGGCGGTCCCTGGCACGGCCAGCGTCTTTTCCGAACGCACCCTGGGCGGCTATTACCTGGACTACGAAATCAACCGGGCGGAGGCGGCCCGCTACGGCCTCACCGTGGGGGACATCCAGGATGTGATTTTAAGCGCCATGGGGGGGCAGAATCTCACCCAGACCGTGGAGGGCCTGGCCCGCTATCCGGTGAACCTGCGCTACTACAGCGACTATCGGGATAATATGGCGGCCTTGCACCGCCTGCTCATTCCCACCCCGGACGGGGCCCAGATCCCCATCGGCCAGGTGGCGAAGATCCGGATTCACCAGGGCCCGGACATGATCAAGAGCGAGGGGGGCAGGCGATCGGCCTGGGTCTTTGTGGACATCCGGGACGTGGACCTGGGGACGTACGTAACCAAGGCCAAGGAGGCCATCAAGTCCCACTTGCAATTCCCCCCCGGCTACAGCGTGGTCTGGAGCGGCCAGTTCGAATATTGGGAACGCGCCGTGGCCCGGCTCTGGGTCATCATTCCCATCACCATCGCCCTGATCCTCATCCTCATGTATTTCAGCACCGGCTCCTGGATTCAGGTGGCCATCATCATCTGCTCCCTGCCCTTTTCTGTGCTGGGGGCCATCTGGCTTCTCTATTTCCTGGACTACAACATCAGCCTGGGGACCATCGTGGGCATCATCGCTCTCCTGGGACTGGACGCGGAGACCGGGGTGATCAATCTCTTATACCAGGACCTGGTCTATAAGCAACGGATCGCCCAGGGCCGCATGCAGACCCGGGAGGATTTGGCGGACGCGGTGAAAACCGGCGCGTTGCTCAGGCTGCGTCCCAAGCTGATGACGGTGTTGGCCAACATCCTGGGCCTCATCCCGGTAATGATGGCCACCGGCACCGGCGCGGAAGTGATGAAACGGGTGTCAGCGCCCCTCATGGGCGGGGTGGTGACATCGCTGCTCCTGGAACTGCTGGTCTATCCCGCGGTTTACTTCCTGTGGAAATGGCACGCGGAGGTGAAGAGGCAGAAATTATCCGCAGCTTGATGAAAAGTTCCAGGTTTTTTGCCCGGAGAAATCGGAAAAAGCTATGGCCAGACTGTTCTGCACGGCTTTGGCGTTATTGGTCTTGAGCTGGGGCTGCGCCTCCGGGGGCTACTATCCGTCGACGGACCCGGATTATCCTTATATCACGGATGTGCCCCCCGAATTCTACGACTACGACCCGACCCTGAGACATTGGTACACTGCGCCTTATTGGAATCCGAACGCGTACAGATGACGCGCTATATGCCCACCCTCATACCCGGCAACCTCCTGACCACGGCCATGGCCATCCTGCCCCATGATAAGGCGGAGCCGGCCCTGGAGCTGGCCCTCTCCCTGGACATCCCCTTCTGGCCCCAACTGCCTCATCTGAATTTTTATGAAGACATGTACGTCCAGGCCGCGGAGCACTTCCCGGGCATTCTGCTGTTCCCGGAAACGGAGTCCATCCGTTTCGACACCAACAAATTCTATGACGAATTGCCCGAATTGCTGGAGCATTGGGACGACCTGGACTATTTCGACATCTCTCCCGCGTATTCCGCGGTCTATCACCGTTTCCTGGAGATGGATTTAAGCGGCTATCCAGCCATCCGGGGGCAGCTCGAAGGCCCGGTGAGCTTCGGCCTGAAGATCCTGGACGAAAACGACCGGCCCCTGATCTTTAACGATGAAGTGCGAGGCATCCTCATCGATTTCATGGCCCGCCGGGTCCAGTGCCAGTTGAACCGCCTGAAGGAGCGCAATCCTAAGGCCTTCATGTTCATCGATGAGCCGGGCATGCAGTTCATCTTCAGCTCCATCTCCGGGTACACGGACCTCCGGGCCAAGGAGGACCTGGACCGCTTTTTCGCCCAGATCGAGCGGCCCCGGGGCATCCACCTCTGCGGCAACCCGGATTGGGAATTTCTGCTCAACCGGGACCTGGATATCCTGTCCATGGATATCTACACCAACAAGGAGGTCTTCCAGTCCTATATCCCCAGCATCCGCCGGTTCCTGGACCGGGGCGGGGTGCTTTCCTGGGGCCTGGTGCCCACCGGCTGCGACGTCTTCGGCGGCGAAACCACGGAGGGGTTGATGGCCTTCCTGGAGGACCTGTGGGACTTTTTGGCCAAAGCCGGCGTCGACCGGGAGCAACTTTTGGCCCAGAGCCTCATCACCCCGGCCACCTGCTGCCTGATCAACCCGGACCGGACCAAGACCGTGACCGAAGCCTACGCCTGGCTGAAGGACATCTCTCATAGGTTGCGGGAAAAGTATAAGCTTATTTGAAGATTCACCACGGAGACATAGAGACCACAGAGTTACACAGAGATTTATTAGTCATGGCCAAGATTTGACCGGGCCACCTCTTCATCAAAGTTTAATATCATTCTCTGTCCTCCCCCCCCCACCAGAGCCCCATTTCGCTATCCAGATCATATCGTTAATTTATTGGAAATTTTGCAAATTTTATTTTTATAGCAAGATAAAGGGGATTATTCTGAACTTGTGGCCCCAATAGGGAAATTTAATTTATATCCCTGCCATTAATTTGGATTTTTTTAAAAATTTATAGTATATGTCTTTGATAAGGGAATGGCGGTTCTGCAGTCTTTCTTATGCAAACAGGAAACCGAAGCCACACATCTTATGAGGGGCAATATAATTATTATTAGGCAACATACTACATAGGAGATTCCGATATGAAGGAATTAATCGAGAAGATCTTAGCGTACTTGCCACATTATTTAAATGA
>DYJG01000056.1:0-9098 GCA_020723225.1 Desulfobacca acetoxidans
GGCCAAGCCGTTCAAGGGCGTTGACGGCGGCGTGTTCGAAATCGTGTTACGGCATCCAGGCGATGCTTACCGCGTCATTTACGCTGTGAAGATCGGCACGGATATCTGGGTCATCCACGCCTTTCAAAAGAAGTCCAAGAGCGGGATCAAGACGCCTCGGATGGACGTTGACCTTATCCGTGAACGCCTGGACCGGTTGAAGGAGGCTTTACAATGACTGACGACTTTGAACTTGTACGCGGCAGCGGCAACGTGTTTCGTGACTTTGGCCGTCCTAAGGATAGCCTCGAACAGGCCCGCGCCATCCTTGCGGCGGAGATCATCAAGACGCTTGATGCGCGTGGTCTATCGACGCGCGAGGCCGAAAAACTGACGGGTGTGGCACATTCGGAGTTTTCACGCATTCGCAACGCCAAGCTTGAACGCTTTACGCTTGATCGGATGATTACAATACTCGGAAAACTCGATGAAGACGTTGAGGTCAACGTCACCTTTCACATCCGCCAGCGTGCTCTGAATGACGAACTGCATACATGAAATGAAAAAAGAGCAATGACGTTATGAGCAAGCAATTCTAAATCTTGTGGCCTCCTGCCCCTCGCGCCGGAGGCTTCCGGCAAGTATTCAGAGCGCAGGGCGGCCCCCTGTATATTCCCCTTTCGAAGTCAAAAAGCCGACATTACGATTGTGTCTTCACTTTGCTTTCTAATTACTTGAAAATTCTTGTCATTACGGAAGCGTTCCAGGTTCATGAGGCTCTTTTCTCTTATCTCAGCCAGCTGGTCATGGCGTCCGCTGCCTGCCAGCAATGGGCCACGTTGGTCGCTTCGTCCCAGCCTTTGCTGGCAGGAGCCTATACCGATAAACGGAGAATAGCACAATTTACCAAGGAATATCGATAAGTTTCTGATATGGCAAGCTATATGGATTCAGGAGGGCCGCTAAGGCGCCGCATGATTTTTTGCAGGGCCACCCGGCTGAGCCCGCTCAATTCCGCAGCCCGGGTGATGTTGCCCCCAGTTTTTTCCAATAGATCAGAAAAATACCTGAGAGTGAAGCGGGTTACCGTCCGTTCCTTGGCTACTTTATAGGGTTCTACCTCCCCTGGCGGGGGTTCCCCCTTCACGCCAGGCAACGCTGGCCGCGGCGTGGTTTCCGGGTCGAAGTCCAGGTCCCCGGGCTGAATAATGCTTTCGGCTGAGAAGACCACAGCCCGGCGGACCAGGTTTTGCAACTCCCGGACGTTGCCCGGCCAGGGGCGCTGCATCAAGGCTTCCATGGACTCGGGGGAAAACCGCTTTAGACTGATCCCCATTTCCTGGCAAGCCATCTGGGTAAAATGGGTCACCAGCAGGGGGATGTCTTCCCGGATGTCCGCCAGGGCCGGGGTGCGGATGGCCACCACGTTCAGCCGGTAAAACAAGTCTTCCCGAAAGCGCCGCGCCCGGATTTTTTGCTCCAGGTCCTGGTTGGTGGAGGCCATGATGCGTACGTCCACCCGGTGGGGCCGGGCGGTCCCCAGGGGCTTGATTTCCTGTTCCTGGAGCGCCCTGAGCAGCTTGGTCTGGATGGACACGGGGATGTCCCCGATTTCGTCCAAAAGCAGGCTGCTGCCGTCGGCTTCGTCGAAGAGCCCCTTTTGATCGGCGTCGGCGCCGGTGAAAGCGCCTTTTTTGTGGCCGAACAGCTCGCTTTCCAGCAAATGCTCCGGGATGGCTGGACAATTCACCGTCACCAGGGCCCGGTTGCGTCTCGTGCTCAGTTCGTGGATGGCCCGGGCCACCAGTTCCTTGCCCGTGCCGCTCTCGCCCCGGATCAGGACGGTGTAGCCGGTGCGGGCGATGGCGTGGATGGTCTCCAGCAACCGGCGCATGGGCGGAGACTGGCCCACCAGGTTTTTCAGGGCCGCCTTCTCTCCCACCCGCTGCTGCAGGGTCAGGTTTTCCCGGATGAGGCTGTTGCGCTCCAGGGCCTTGCGGAGGGTGCGGAGCAGGGCCTCCTTGTCGAAGGGCTTGGTCACGAAGTCATAGGCCCCCCGCTTCATGGCTTCCACCGCCTGTTCGATGCTGCCGTAGGCGGTCATCATAATGACGGTGAGCCAGGGGTCGATCTTCAGGAGGCGCTCCAAGAGGTCCAACCCGTCCATGTCGGGCATGCGAATATCGGTGAGGACCACGTCCACCGGCTCTTTCTGCACGAGATCGAGGGCTTCCGGCGTCCTGGAGGCGGTGAGGATTTCCACCTCTTGGAAATCAAAGGCCAGGGACCGTTTCAGGCCCTTGAGCATGTCCTCCTCGTCGTCCACGATCAACAGGCGCTGGGCCATCAGGTTCTGGTTCATGCGGTTTCACTCACCGGCAGGAGGATAGTGAACTCGGTCCATTCCCCGGGCTCGCTCTTGACCTGGATTTCGCCCCGGTGCTCCTGAATGATGCCGTAGCTCACCGAGAGGCCGAGGCCGGTGCCCTCGCCGGCCGCTTTGGTGCTGAAGAAGGGATCGAAGATCTTCTCCAACAGCTCCGGCTCAATGCCCTTGCCGTTGTCCCGGATGATCACCTGCTCCTGCCCCGCGGCCTCATTAAACGAAGTGGACACCAGGATTTCCCCCTCCTCCCCGATGGCCTGGAGGGCGTTCATCAGCAGATTCAGAAAGACCTGCTTCATCTTGTCCGCGTCCACATTGATCAAGGGCAGATCTGGGTCCAGGTCCAATCGGATGGCGACGCGGCCCCGGCTGAGATGGTGGGACATCATGTTCAGGGCTTCTTCAATACAGCGGTTGAGGGAGGCCAACTGCTTCTGGGCGCTCTCACTGCGGGCGAACTTGAGGAGGTCGGCGACGATGCGCTTGCAGGTCAGGGTGTGCTTTTCGATGGTGTCCACGTCCTCCCGGGGTTCGGGCTGGCCCACCAGCCCCTTTTTGAGGAGGTCGGTGTAGGTCAGGATCACCCCCAGGGGGTTGTTGATCTCATGGGCCACCCCCGCGGCCAACTGCCCCAGGGAAGCCAGCTTCTCAGTGCGCTGGATATTCTGTTCCATGCGCCGCTGTTCGGTGATGTCCCGGGCGTAGCGCACCACGCTTTCCACCCGGCCCTGCTCGTCGAGCACCGGGTAGAAGTGCATGAGAAAGATTTCCCCGGCGGTATTAGATACCTCCTCGATCACCGGTTTTCTGGATTCCAGGACCTTTTGCAGGCCGCAACTGAGAAAAGGGCACAAGTCGCCGCCATGCAGTTCCTGGCAGAGCCGCCCCTGCACCTCTGCTTCCTGTAAATGGTAGCGTTTCAAGAAGGCCTTGTTGACCATTTTGATGCGCAGGTCCTTATCCGTCAGGATAACTATATCGGTGGTGCTGTCAAACACGGACTGCAAGAGTTCGTTGCTCTGGAGCAACTTTCCCCGGCTTTCCCGGAGTCGCCGGGCCAGGGTCCGGGCCGCCACCGTGATTTCCTCGATCTCGTCATGGGCCTGCACCGCCTCGAAAAGCTTGAGTTCATCGGCCCATTTCAGGTTCTGGGGCACCTCCCCGAGGCCGGAGTCCCTATGCTGCGCTTCGGCCAGGGCCGGGGATCCTTCCTCCTCAGGCAACTCCTGGCGGAAGATATTGAGGATCTTCCGCAAATCACCGGCCACCAGCCGGTTGAAGAAGGAGCTGATGAGCACGTAGAGGACGATGGCTCCAAAGAGGCAGGACATGAAGACGGCAAAGGCCTTGCCCTTAAGCTGCCCCAGAGCGATGTCCACCGGGATGCCCACGGCCACCACTCCGGCCAGGTCGCCCACCTGATGCCCGAAGCCCCGCTCGCTGCCGTATTTTTCCAGCAGGGCCTGGGGCGCATCGGCCACCTTGCCGTGGCAGTGCAGGCAAGAGGCGCTGAAATAGACCGGCCGGTAGCGCATGTACTGGGACTCTCCATCGATGAGCAGGATGCCTTCCCAATCCTGCTTATCGGGGTTGGCGGCAAAATATTTGAGCATGCGCACTTCCGCGGGGTTGGCTTCGGAGTTGGGATTGCGGGCGTTGATGTTTACCCGCCGATAGCGATATTCCGGCATAGCCTCGCCGAACCGGTCCATGACCGCCCGGGAAACGTAAGAAGTGGACATGCCTTCCATGATGAAGGCGTCTCTGCCCATGACCTCGTAGAGCTTGGGCCGCAGCACCTGTCTGACATAGGTTTGGGTGGCCTCCACGGCAGCCATGACAATCTGGGATTTGGCCCGGGAGGCCTCTTCGATGAGCATTTTTCCCTGGCGGTAGATGATATAGGCGCAGATGGAACAGAAACAGAGGAGGATGATCCCCACCCCCAGGAAGAACCGGGTGCGGAGGCTGAGGGAGGTAAGATGCCGGGAAAGGAAGCCGATTTTTGACCCGGAACGCGGCCGGGATTCTTCTTCTGCCATGTAACTGCTCGCTTAATGCTGTCTTTCTCTGCGCCCTCTGCGTCTCTGCGTAAAAAGAAATTTCACCGCAGAGACGCAGCGGGCAGAGAAAACTATTTTTTACTATTTTAACCAGAATTCCCCGGAATTACAGCAAAAATACGTTGCTTCCGCCTGCCAACCGCGCAGCTATGCCGCAAACTCAAGTTGGCACCCAAGAAATCCAGAAATTATCTAATGAATTTAGATGTTTATAAAAAAGGTCATGCAAAGTCCAGTTGGCAGCAGCTCGCCCCGGCCACCCTACCATTACAGCTAACTATTTGATAATTTGACTTAATATTCTCTGGCACGGACCTTGAATATATAGGGTAGCTAAACGATCCCGTGAGGGCGAGAGAGGATTTTGCCATGAGTAAAGAATGCAACCAACAAAACGTCCAGAAGGAATGGGAAAACCGGGCCAGTCAGACCTTTTCCGCCGAACGGAAGGAAGACTTAGTGGTTTTAGTCATGGCCGCCATTACCGTGGCCGTGGTCTGGACCGGCATTGTCGGGCCGAAGTTCTTTAAGTCATTATTCTTTTAGACTAAAAAGTTACTCAGAACGAAGAGGAGTTATCGTTATGGCTGGTGGAGGCATTGGAGTCGACTACAGCATCAGAAACCTGCCCCGGATGCTGCCCGGGTTGCTGCTGTGCGTATTTTTCGGTTGGGCGGCCCTGCAATGGGACGCGACCATTCATGGTTATGAACAGGATTTCAAAGAGGCCACCGCGGTCTTAAGCAGTGTCAAGGCCGGCAAGCCCGCGGCTAATTTTGCTGACTACAAGCAGGTCAAAGAAGACAAATACAAGGCGGCCCTGGGCAAGTTTGACCAGGGACTGGAAAAGCAGAAGCCTAAAAAACCCTTTGTCCTGGACCGGGGCACTTACGAGATGGTGGCCACCAGCGGCGCCATCCCCTTCAAACTGAAATTCGCCTCCTTCATGATCCAGATCCAGATGACCTATGTGGCGGTGCTTTTGCTCATCGGCATGCTCATCCGTAACACAATCGGCCTACCCGCGATCTTCCAGGCCGGAACCATCGCCGCCCGGCCCATCATTAAACCCGGCATCGTCATCCTGGGAGCCTACTACCTCTGGTCCGACGTGCTGCGGGTGGGCGTCATCGGTCTGCTTCTGGTGGTGGCCTTTGTCATGGGCACGGCCGTCATGATCTGCGTCTGGGGCCGCAAAGGCAAGGTGGACGACGGGTTGGCCGGAGTGATGGCCGCCGGCGCCGGTGTCTGCGGCGTCTCCGCGGCGGTGGCGGTGGCTCCGGTGGTAAACGCCAAACCCCGGGACTTCTTCTACGCCATCGGCACCATTCTGCTCTTCGGCACCCTCTGCCTCTTCACCTTCCCCTATATCGGCCAGCTCCTGGGCATGAGCCAACCGGTCTTCGGGGCCTGGGTGGGAACCGCCATCCTGAACACCGCCCAGTTGGTGGCCGCGGCCACCTGGTACGGCCACCAGTCCCTGCTCACCGCCAACATCATCAACATCGTCCGGGTGGGCTTTATTCCCTTGATCGTCCTCTGGGCCATCTACTATTACGTCATCAAACCGGCCGCAGCCAATGCCGAAAATATCCAGAAACTGAACGTGGTGCAGGTGATTCGGGAGAAGTTTCCGGTCTTCATCCTCGGCTTCTTCGTGATGGTGACCCTGAACGAACTGGGTTTTTTCACCCAGACCCATCGCGACGTCCTGGGCAAAGACTTGCTGAAGATCTTCTTCGCCATCGGCTTTGCCGGGGTGGGACTGAACATCGCCTTTGGCGACCTTCGTAAGGCCGGCGGCAAAGCCTTCGCCATCGGTTTCATCGCCGCCACCCTCAAGGCGGTCCTGGCCGCCGCGGCCGTGATGCTCATCGGCGCCGAAGCCTTTACGGTAAAATAAAATACTTGCCCGACGGCAGGGATGGGGGCATACTTCCACAAGGAAGTATGCCCCTTTCATTTGGGAGGGCCGCAGTGCAGACCATTCTTCTTTGCACCGACGGCGAGGAACACACCAGGAAAGCCGAAGACCTGGCCCTAAGCCTGGCCGGGCGGTTTCAGGCCCGGTTGGTGGGCCTCTTCGTGGTGGACCCGTTTCTCCAAAAATTTACCCACGAGATTTACGCGGTGGGCCGGGAGGCCTGCCGGGAGCACCTGGACCGAGCCTTGCGGGAAGAAGGCGATAAAGCCCTGGACGCCCTGGGAGAGAAGTGCCGGGCCGCGGGTATTAAATTTGAGGCCAAGATCCGTTGCGGCCCTCCGGAGGAGGAAATCCTGGCAGAAATCCGGGAGCACCGCTACGATCTGCTGATCATGGGCGCCCGGTTGCTAAAGACCTGGCGGGAACGCTGGGAATCCGTCAACCTCCCCCAAAAAATCTTTTCCCAGGCCCCTATTCCGGTGCTGTTCGTCAGGTAATGCCGGTGAGGTTTCAACACGCCATCGAACTGGACCTGCCGCCGGAACAGATTTTCCCCTTTTTTGCCGACCTCGAGACCTGGCTCCGCCTCAACCCCCAGTGGCAGGTCCTCTCCATCCATGGAGAGCCCGGGCTCCGGGAAGGGAGCGCCTTCGGCCTGGAGGTGGAGTATGACCGGACGGAACAGAAAGTTTTCTATCAGGCCTTGATCACCGCGGTGGAGCCGGGGCGCTCTTTCAGCCTGCGGCTGGAGGGTGAGGCCCTCCGGAAAATGACCATTGAAGTGTTGCCGGCCCGCAACTTTTCTCTGCTCAAATACCGGGAGGAGAGCGACCGCCCCCTCTCCGCCAAAGAGCAGATGGAATTGAACCTTTGGTTGAAAAGCGCCGGCAACTACATCCTGATTTCCCACCGGACCAGCCTAGTTAGCATTGCCTGGAAGTGGTTTCTGGACCGCTACTGGCTGAAGATGAGTCCCTCCGGCCGGCGCACCGTCTTTTTCGTGGTGGTAGCCGAAGGGTTGTCGCTGCTTTTCTTCCTCTTAATCCTGGTGTGGATTCTCATCTTCAGGAGAATATGACGAAAATGTTTACTGATAGTTTGGTTGTTAAGGTTACCTGGCCAATAGGTATATCTACCCAAGTTATGTCTGGAACAAATTATGGGTAGGTTACCAATGTATTCCGAGGAATGGGGCCCTGTTGTTGCATAAGGGGTCTCCCAACCAAGGGGATGTTTGGATCGTTCTCCAGTTGCAGGACTACAACACCGGTTTCCTGGTCCATTCCCCTGAAGGCTGCGCTTTTCGTATCCGCTATCTTTTGCATCGTCCGGAAATAGCCCGCCGCATGGGCCAACTCGCCCGGGAATTCGTCCGCCAGCATTTTGTCATAACCCGGCATATCCGTGACTACCTGACCCTGCCGACCCTCTTGGAAAATCCGACCAGTCGGATCATTGAACTATAGGAGAGATTTTAAAGCCGTCTCCGCACAGAAGACAGGATGAACCTGGGGGCCAAGGAATATACGGCCAGCCAGGCGGATAACGGCGGCGCTTGATATTGACCAGTTCTGCCAGGGCTGTCCGGGAATTGTCCTTGGCCTTCACCATCAATCTTTATCATCCCGAAGATTTTGCCGACCATCTTTCAGGTCCTTGAAACCTCACTAGACGACCTGACCGCCGCATGAGGATCAGGCACTCCTGGATTTAGGAGCACAATATTTACCACTGGCGGGTAGATATCTTCGGGTCCTGTTGCATCTGCCCCTGGAGGATTAAGGGAGAAACCCGTTGTTCTCGCGACCGGAGTTCTACCCTTTGGGTTTAGGAAGAGAGGGCCATGATGCATAGCGGGATGCTTGTAGTCTTCCCGCTTTACCGCCAGCCCTGGGCAGGGGGCCTGGCCAACGACCTGCTCTGTGCATCCTCTCTGCAGATACCTGATCTTTATCGCCTGTTTATTCTGTAACTAAATGATTTTGATATGTTATCGATATGGCAATTATGGAACGATAAAAGAAACTCTATAAAAAAGGCGAAAAGGATGTTTTCCTTTTCGCCTTTTCAACTTTTCGCCTTTTCCCCGTTTTCCCCTTTCCCCTATTTCTTCTTGGCCACCAGGATGCTGGCATCCCCTTCGTCATAGCGCAGATGTTTGGGGGAGACGAGGCCCGCCTCCGCCATCCATTCCGCGACTTCGCCCCAGGTGTAGGAGCGGCCCCGGGGGGTGACCGCCAGCATGTGGACGCTGAATATGGCCGGGCCCGTGGGGCTGGCCCCGTCCTTATTGAGGTAAAAGTCGTGGATGGCCAGCGTGCCGCCGGGGTTCAGGGCCTGGACGCACTTGTTGATGATGAGATGGCACTGGGCGACGTCGTGGCTGTGGAGGATCTGGGAGACCCAGATGAAATCGTAGCCTGTACCGATATCATCCTCGAGGAAGTTCCCCGCCAGGGTGTCGACACGGCCGCTTAAGCCGTGCTTGGCGATCTGTTCTTGGGCGATCTTGATGGGGCTGGGCAGATCAAAGACCGTGGCTTTGAGCCCCGGATGGGCCTTGGCAAAGGCAATGGCATAGGTGGCGGGGCCCCCTCCCAGGTCCAGGAGCCGCTCCACCCCTTTAAGATCCAGGGCCGCGGTAACATTGGGAGCCAGGTCCCGGGCGATGGCGTCCATGCCGCAGATGAAGGCCCGGACCTCCTTTTCGTCCCGCTCCGGCTTGGCGTCCAGCCACTTCTCCGGG
>DYJG01000056.1:9108-9786 GCA_020723225.1 Desulfobacca acetoxidans
CCCGATCCCAGGTGTGCTCCATGTGCTTGATGATCTCGCCCCGGTAGCCGTCCTTGCCCCGGACCAGGAAGAGCGAGGCCTGCTCGCTGTTGCGGAAGTAATCCACCTCCTTGACCAGCAGTCCCAGGGACGCCAGGCCGTTCAGGAAGATACCCGTAGCCCGGTCGTCGGCCTTGAGCCAGCTTGCGGCTTCGGGCGCGCTCCGAGGCTCTTCCAGGAAATCGAAAACCCCCAGGTCCACGGCCACCATCAGCATCTTGGAGGCCTGGAACCCCCGGGCCATGGCCAGCAGATCCATAAAACCACCACCAGGAGCAGGCATAGTCTTTCCTTTCCTTAAAGGACAGTTTTCGGTTTTCAGTTTTCGGTTAAGACCCTGGGCCGAGGCCCTAGAGCATTCGCCCAATGGCTGGTTAGCATTCTAATCATTGAGGAAAGGGAAGCAAGGTTGATGTAGATAGGAAACGTCCAAATCTTTCTTGGCAGTCATTCGTGGGCCTGTAGCGTACCCGTCAAACATGAAAAAGCCGGTGAGGCGGCCTCCGGATAGTGAGACGGGCGTCCCCGACCGTCAACCTCTCGGGCGGCCAGAGACGGCCGCTCCACCGATTTACTGTTTGTTTAGTATGTTCTTGCGTCTTGCTTTGCGCCTTTGCGTCTTTGCGTGAGGCTTCTTTT
>DYJG01000731.1 GCA_020723225.1 Desulfobacca acetoxidans
AGGTGATCGTGGAGAACGGGGGGGATATTTTCCTTTGCATAAAAAATCCCGCCACCATCGGCCTCTTTGCCGGCAAATCGCCGTTGAGCGGCCGGGTGGGGCTGAAGATCGACCCGGCCTGGGGGCCGTTGGGGGTCTGTACCTCCTCGGGCACCGTCGGCCATTCCCTCAGCTTCGGCAAGGCGGACGCGGCCTGCGTCCTCGCCGCCAACACCGCCCTGGCGGACGCGGCAGCCACGGCCCTGGGCAACCGGGTGCCGGACGCCGGGGCCATCAATCTGGCTTTGGAGTGGGCCGGGACCATCTCGGAAATCCTGGGCGCGGTGGTTATCGTGGGGGAGAAATTGGGGGTCTGGGGAAGGGTGGAGCTGGCGCCGTTGTCATGAACAGCCAAAGAGAACTCTGGAAAAGTTGCCAATATGTCACATTTTGAGGGGGCGAAGGGAAAAATCTCAGAAAAACGAGATTAAGCACTTGGGAGCATCATGACAGATTATTTTAATCCGGACTATCTTCGGAAACATTATAACGAGATGGCGGTCCAGTACACCCAAAGCCGTGACCGGTTCAATAATGACCGGCAACTGCAGAAGTTGGCCGGGTTGCTCGGTCACCGGAAGCGGGTCTTGGATCTCGGATGCGGTGACGGAGTGCCGGTCTGCCGGTTTTTTGCGGAACGGGGCCACGAGGTCATGGGCGTCGATTTCTCGGAGAGGATGATTGATCTGGCCAGAGAGAGGGTGCCCCAGGCCCGTTTTCTGAAAATGAATCTTATGGCCATTGACTTTCCCCCGGAGTCCTTTGACCTGGTAACCTCTTTTTATACCCTGTTTCACCTGCATAAGCAGGATCAAAAGGGGATTTTTCAGAAAACTTACCGGCTGCTGAAACCGGGCGGCCATACTTACTTTACCTTAGCCTCCAAAGAGTACACCGGCCATGATGAATTTGAGGGAACCATCACCTTTGAGAACCACCGGCTGCCCTATTGCCATTATTCCCAGGTTCGATATCAGGAAATTCTGACCCAGATCGGTTTTTCCGGCTTGGCTTTTGAAACCCTGACCATCGGCGGCGAAACCATGCTGTGGGCGCTGGGGGGCAAACCGGCTTGAAATATCTTAACCCCTGGGAATTGGCGATTTTTTAAAGAACTGATATGATTAACGGTCACGGAAATTTTCTGAAAGAAGGAAAAACCCATGCCACACCACGAACCCGAAAAAATCACCCTGAACCCGGACGGCACCCTCAAAGTGACGGAGCGCCCCGTGGTTCTGTTCATCGAAGGGGACGGCACCGGGCCGGACATCTGGCGGGCCACGC
>DYJG01000057.1 GCA_020723225.1 Desulfobacca acetoxidans
CCGGTGGTCCCGGACCCGGGGCTCATACCCCGCCTGGCGCACCAGGGTTTCGATTTCCTCCCGGTTCAGGCGGAAGCCGACGCCGGTGGCGGCCACCACGTTTTCCTCCAGCATGGTGGAGCCGAAGTCGTCGGCCCCGAATTTCAGGGCCACCTGGGCGATCTTGGGGCCCTGGGTGACCCAGGAGACCTGAAGGTGGGGCACGTTGTCCAGGACCAGGCGGGAGACGGCCAGGGTGCGCAGGTACTCCACCGCGCCCAGATGCTCGCCCCCCAGGGCGGTGGCCCCGGGCTGAAAGGTCCAGGGGATAAAGGAGATGAAGCCGCGGGTGCGGTCTTGAAGGTCCCGGATTTTAAAGAGGTGCTCCAGGCGCTCGCTGCGCGTTTCCAGGTGGCCGAACATCATGGTGGCGCTGGTTTTCAAGCCCGACTCATGGGCCGCGGCCATCACCTCCAGCCACTGGTCGCTGTTGCATTTCCGGGGGGAAATCTGGCCCCGCACCCGGTCCGCCAGGATTTCCGCGCCGCCGCCGGGGATGGAACTGAGTCCGGCGGTGATGAGACGGGCTATTACTTCCTTGATCGACAGACCGAAACATTGGGCCATGAACGCGATTTCGGGGGGGGAGAAGCCGTGGACCCCGAGGCCGGAATCTTTGATCTGCCGCACTAATTCTTCGTAATAAGTAAAAGGCAGGTCCGGGTTGAGGCCACCCTGGAGAAGAACGCCGCTGCCGCCGTGGTCCTTAAGTTCCGTGAGTTTCTGGGCCAACTCCTGCTTATCCAGAACAAATCCTTCGGAGGACCCCGGCTCCCGGTAATAAGCGCAAAAGCGGCAGCCGGAGATGCAAATATTAGTGTAGTTGATATTGCGGTCCACCACGTAGGTGACGCGGTTCCCGGGATTGAGTCGGCGGCGCACTAAATCAGCCTCCCGTCCCAAGGTCAGGAGGTCCAGGTCCCAGAGGCCCCGGGCTTCCGCCATACCGAGGCGGATGCCGGCGTCCCGCCGGGCTTCCGGGAAAGACGTCTTTGCCATCAGGCCGCGGCCTCCGCAGCCACTTCCCGGTAGAGGGTGTCCCGCTCCACCGGTTCGCAGCCCGCTTCCCGGATCAAAGCTTGAAGTTGGGAGCGGGTCAGGCCCTGGGGCGTCTGGGCCCCGGCCATGTGGGTGATGCGCTCCTCCATCACCGTGCCGTCCACGTCGTCCACTCCGAAACAGAGCGACAACTGGGCCATCTTCGGCCCCAACATCACCCAGAAGGCCTTGATGTGGGGGAAGTTGTCCAGGAGCAGCCGGGAGACCGCCAGAGTCTTCAGATCGTCAAAGGCGCTGGGGCCCTGGAGGTGGTCCAGGACGGTGTTCTGGGGATGAAAGGCCAACGGGATGAAGGACAGAAACCCCCCGGTTTCGTCCTGCGCGGCCCGGAGTTTCAGCAGGTGATCCACCCGCTCCTCCAGGCTCTCCATGTGGCCGTAGAGCATGGTGGCGTTGGTGTTCATCCCCAAGCGGTGCGCGGTCTGGGCCACGGAGAGCCAGCCCTCGGGAGGGAGCTTCTGGGGGCACAAGTCCTGGCGCACCCGGGTGCTGAAGACCTCGGCCCCGCCCCCGGGCAGCGATCCCAGGCCCGCGTCCCGCAGGGCTTTGAGGGTATCCGCCACCGAGGAGCGGTTCAGCTCCGCCAGGTGGGCGATTTCCACGGCGGTGAAGGCCTGGAGATGGACGCCGGGCCGCAGTTTCTTGATGCCCCGAAGCATTTCCAGGTAGAAGGAAAAGGGCAAATCGGGGTGGCAGCCGCCGACGATGTGGATCTCGGTGATGGGCTCATGCAGGCGGGCCTCGATGCGGGCGAAGATCTCCTCCAGGGTCATTTCGTAGGCCCCGGCTTCTCCGGCTTTGCGGCCGAACGCGCAGAACTTGCAGCCGTTGACGCAGATGTTGGAATAATTGAGATGCTGGTTATAAATGTAGAAGGCCTTGCGGCCGTGGAGGCGCTGCCGGACGATATTCGCCAGAAAGCCCACGCCCAGGAGGTCCTTGCTCTGGAAGAGGGTAAGGCCGTCCGCAGCGGAAAGCCTTTGGCTATTCTTTACTTTTTCATAAATGGGCAGCAGCGCGTGGTCGTCAAATCGGAGAGATGCCATTTTCACCTCGTCTATGACCATGCGGTCATGTTTAGTAGCCAGTAGCCAGTTGTGGTTGTCATCTCAAAGTTGTTAGCAATTTCCTGGCCACTGGCTACTCAAGCGGCCAAGCCCTCCTTGAGGAGGTCGATGAGTTCCCGGATGCGCCGGTTGACGGCCTCCTCCGGGGCCTGGTGCAGGTTGAAGGTGACGTCCAGGTAAGGAACGGCCGCGGCCTGGAGGAAACGGTCGAAGACCGCGTCCAGGAGAAAGAGGGCCGCGGGTTCGGAGATGCCCGGCCGCAGTTCGCCCCGGGCCTTGGCCCGGGCGATCAGAGAGCCGAAGTATTCGGAAGCGTGGCGCCGCACTGCGGCCAGGAGTTCCCGGCGCAACGGCGTCTGCCGGTCGAATTGAATCTTCAGGTACAAGCTGTAAATCCGGGGGTGCTCCTGAAGGAAGCGCACCCCGGCCTGCAAGGATTTTTCCAGGCGGAAAAAAAGATTTTCGTTTTCGGTGGCTTCCTTGACTGCCACCAGGGTGCGGCGCACCAGGTTCAGGGCCAGTTGGAAGATATGACGGAAGATGCCTTCTTTATTGGGGAAATACTGGTACAGCGAGCCCTTGGCGATGCCGGCCTTGGCCACCAGGCGGTTTAGCGAGGCCTGGTGATAGCCCTGGTCCGCGAACTCGGTGAGGGCCGCGTCCAGGACGCGTTCCTGTTTGTCCGGGGGCAGATGGGTGAAGGTGTTCCGGGCCGGTTCCTGGGACATGACCAGTTGGTCATATCATTAATTTGGGGGGTTTGTCAATCTTAGTTGCGAGTTGCGAGTTACGGGTTGCGAGTTAAAAGAAGAGGCTTTTAACTCGCAACTCGCAACCCGCAACCCGCTCGGCACAAAACTTGGTCTTGCCCTTGACAAACGGGGTGATAAATGTTTTATAAAAAGTTTGGAAAAATCTGGGTTTCTAAGGATAAACGAGCATGAAACGCACATTTCAACCCAGCAATTTGCGCCGGGCGCGCACTCACGGCTTTTTGAGCCGCATGAGCACCCGGGGGGGCCGGCAGGTGTTGAAGCGCCGCCGGGCCAGAGGCCGCAAACGTCTGAGCGTTTAACATCCGGGGAACGTTCCTGAGCCGACCTCCAGAGCTTAGCCGGGGATCCGCTCCTGGTCAGCCGCCCCCTGCACCCGGTACCGCCCGTTTCACCAAGGCGGATCGCCTTTTGTACCGGGCCGATTTTCTTCGGGCCATGGCCCAAGGAAGGCGGCTGCACACCCGGCATTTCGGCATCACCCTGGCCCCAGCCCCGGCGGGACGCCCCCGCCTGGGACTGGTGGTAACCAAACGTTTCGGCAAGGCGGTCAAACGCAACCGGGTCAGGCGCCTTATCCGGGAATTCTTCCGGCGCCATAAAGATCGGCTTCCTCCCGAAGACCTGATCATTATGGCCAAAAAGGGAGCCGCGGCCTTAACTTTACATCAGGTTCAAGAGGAATTGTCCCGGGTGCTGCTCATCCGGGTGTAAGGGTTGAGGATTTGACTAGAGTCGCGCTCTGGTTGATCAGGGCTTATCAGTTGCTGCTTTCCCCCCTGATGCCGGCTTGTTGCCGGTTTGCCCCCACCTGTTCCCATTATGCGGCAGAGGCTGTTACCCGATATGGTTGCCGCCGGGGCTTGTGGTTGGGTCTCAAGCGTCTGGCCCGCTGCCACCCCTTCCATCCCGGCGGTTGGGACCCCGTGCCCTGAGGAGTTAAAACATGGAAAACCGGGCCTTGATTGCCCTGGCTTTAAGCTTTTTGGTCTTTCTCGGTTTCATCTATTTCGGGCAGCAGATGCAGACGCCTGCGGTCAAGGAGGTCCCTGCGCCCCAGGCCGAAGTTACACCGGCGGCTCCCGCTCCCGCCGCCACCCCCGCCACTGCCCCGGAGGCCCGGCCCGCGGCGCCTCCCCCGGTTAAGGAGCGTCCCAGCCGGGACATTGCCGTGGACACCCCTTTATTCAAGGCGGTATTTGCGGAACAAGGGGGAGTCCTGAAGAGTTTTCAGTTGAAAAAATACCGGGAGTCCATGCCTTTTTCCACTCAGAGCCAATTCAAACTGGGGCCGGTGGACTTTGAAGTGTTGCGTTACCAGGACCCGGAACAGGCGGGCGCGCCTTTAAAAGAACTGGTGCGTGTCAAGAAGGGGGAAGCCCTGCCCCTGGCCCTGAGTTGGGAAGGGCAGAATCTCAAGGTGCCGGGGGCGATCTTTTACCAGGCTTCGCAACCTTCCTTGACTCTCAAGGCGGGAGAGACCGCGTCCCTGAAATTGACCGGCGCCAGCCCCGAGGGGGTGGTGTTCACCAAGACGCTCACTTTCAAGAGCGACAGCTATGCCTTTGATCTGGCGGTTAAGGTGGAAAACCGCAGCCAGCAGAACCTGGAGGGACAGGTTGATCTTGATCTGCCGGCGAATTTCACCGGGATGGATGCCAGCCTGGTGGGGTTCCTGGGCTTCCAGGGCTCTGTCAACAACCGGTTGGAACAGTTGAAGACCGGGGGTCTCAAGGACCTCAAACCTACTCCCGGCCAGAAGACTTTCACCGGCAAGGTGGATTGGGCCGGTCTCGATGAAGGATATTTTTTGGCGGCGATGGTGCCCCAGGCCGCGCCCAAAGCCGTCCTTACGGTCAAAGAGGGTCAAACCGGCCCCATGGACGTGGTCTTAAGAACTCCGGCCACCCTGGCTCCGGGGCAGGACACGTCCCTGGCCTACACCTTTTATTTCGGGCCGAAAGAGCTGAGCGAACTAAAATCCCTGAACTTGGGACTGGATAAGGCCGTGGATTTCGGCTGGTTTCAGATTCTGGCCGTGCCCCTGCTCTATATCCTGGAGTTCTTCAACCGGTACGTCCACAATTACGGCTGGGCCATTATCATCCTCACCATCATCATCCGGGTGCTCTTTTTCTATCCCAACCATAAAAGCTATAAGTCCATGAAGGAGATGCAGAAGCTGCAGCCCAAGGTGGCCAAACTCCGGGAGAAGTACAAGGACGACAAAGAGACCATGAACAAGGAGCTGATGTCCCTGTACCGCACCTTCAAGGTCAATCCCCTGGCCGGCTGCCTGCCCATGGCCATACAGCTTCCCTTTTTCATCGCCCTTTACAACGTCCTGGGTTATTCCATCGAGCTGCGCCACGCGCCTTTTATTTCCACCCTTCCCTTCACGGATATCGTCTGGCTGGCTGACCTGTCCACCAGGGACCCGCTGCTGATCACCCCCCTGGTCATGGGGGCCACCATGTTCATCCAGCAGAAAATGACCCCCTCGCCCGGCGACCCCACCCAGGCCAAGATGATGATGTTTCTGCCCATAATTTTCACCTTCATGTTTCTGAATTTCGCCTCGGGCCTGGTGCTCTACTGGCTGGTGAATAACGTGCTGTCCATCATCCAGCAGTATTACACCAATAAATACCTCACCTGATCTATCCTGGGGGAAGATTGATGGAGTTTATGGAATTTGAAGGGAAGGGCACCGAAGAGGCCATAGAGAACGCGTGCGCCCATTTTCAGGTCCCTCCGGACCAGTTGGAGATTGAGATTGTGTCCGTGGGGTCTTCCGGACTCTTCGGGTTAGGGGGCCGCAAGGCCAAAATCCGGGCCGCGCTCCGGGAAGAGGCCCCCGGGGCCTTGCTGTCCGAGGCTCAGGAGATTCTGGAGCTACTGCTGCAAAAGATGGATGAGCCCGGCAAGGTTTCGGGGCGCCAGGAAGATGACCGGATCATTTTGAATATCGAAACCGGGGATGCGGGGTTGCTCATCGGCAAGCAGGGCCAGACTTTAGAAGCCTTGCAATACCTGCTCACCAAGATCCTGGCCAAAAAGAGCCGCCGCAAGGTTCGGGTGACCATCGACGTGGAATCCTACCGGGCCCGGCATACCGACGCCCTGGTGCAACTGGCCCTGAAAAACGGGGATAAAGTCAAACGCAGCGGCAAACCCGTAACCCTGAATCCCATGAATCCCCACGACCGCCGCATAGTGCATCTCACCCTCCAGACCGATAAGGAACTGAAAACCATGAGCCGGGGGGAGGGCCTTTATAAAAAGGTGATCATCTACCCGGCCAAGAAGAAAGAAGGCCAGGAGAACACCGCGAACCATCCATAACCTCTAAAGGGGAAAAGGGGAAGAGGGGAAGAGGGAAAGAGGGAAAAGAATTTGTTCCCTGCCCACGCTTCCCCTTTTTACCTTTTCCCCTTTTAACCTTTTAACCCCTGAGAATGCCGCGTTTTTTACGGCCGCCACAAAAATGATCTATCGATGAAAGATTGGCGTAACGATGGGGCCGACACCATTGCGGCCATTTCCACCCCCCTGGGGGAGGCGGGCATCGGCGTCGTCCGCCTAAGCGGCCCGGAGGCCGAGAAAATAGCCCTGACCCTGTTCCGGCCTCAGCGCGCCGGCTCGCCATTACGTTCCCACCATCTTTATCTGGGCCGCATCATCGACCCCGCTTCCCAAGAAATTGTTGACGAAGTGCTGCTCGCCATCATGCGGGGCCCCCGGACCTATACCCGGGAGGACGTGGTGGAAATCCAGTGCCATTCCGGGGTGGGAGTGCTCAGACGCATCCTGGAGCTGACCCTGGCCCAGGGCGCCCGTTTGGCCCGGCCCGGGGAATTCACGCTCCGGGCCTTTCTCTCCGGGAGAATCGATCTCACCCAGGCGGAGGCGGTCCTGGAGGTGATCCAGGCCCGGACCGAGGCGGGCTTAAGGGTGGCCGCGGCGCACTTGCAGGGGGGGCTGGGGGCCGCGGTGCAGGAAATCTGGGACGGCCTGTTGGACCTCCTGGCCCGGGTGGAGGCGGTCCTGGATTTTCCGGAAGAAATCGGGGAACTGCCGGCCGCGGCCTTTGCCGAGGATCTCGCCAAGTCCATGAAAATCCTGGAGAGCCTGGCGGCCACCTACCAGGAAGGGCGCCTCCTCCGGGAAGGGCTGCTGGTGGTCATCGCCGGGCGGCCCAACGTGGGGAAATCCAGTCTGCTGAACGCCCTCCTGGCCCGGGACCGGGCCATCGTCACCGAGATTCCCGGCACCACCCGGGATTTGGTGGAGGAGGTGATCACGTTGGCGGGGGTAATGGTGCGGCTCAGCGATACTGCCGGCCTGCGCGCCGCTAAGGACCGGGTGGAGGAACTGGGGATTGAGCGCACCCGGGAGCGCCTGGCCCAGGCGGATTTGGCGCTGTACCTGGTGGACGGCAGCCTGCCGCTGCACCCGGAGGCCAGGCGGGACCTGGAGGAACTGGGAGAAAGACCGGGGCTGGTGGTGGTTAATAAAATCGATCTGCCTCAGGAAGTGGATGTAGCCGTATTGGAGGAAGCCTCCAACCTTCCCATTGCCAGGATTTCCGCGCTCACCGGCGAGGGGATCGATGATTTAAAGCAGCGGATTGTAGACCTGACCTTAAAGCATGGACTCAGCGCCGCCGGGGAGGTCGTCACCCAGGCCCGGCATTATCAGCATCTTCAGGATTGCCTGGGGTATCTGGCCCAAGCCCGGGAATTGCTGGCTCCGGGGGAACCGGCCCCGGCTTGGGAACTGATGGCTTTGGAAGTTCAGGAGGCAGTGCGGGAATTGGGGGAGATCACCGGCGAGGAAGTGGGGGAGGAAGTTTTGGACCGCATCTTTGGGGAGTTTTGTTTGGGGAAGTAGGCAATGGCCAGTGGTCAGTAGCCAGTTGCCAGTGGTCAGTGGTCAGTAAAAGTATGCGATAGCAGGATGTTATTTAACTTTGAACCTTGAACTTGAGACCTCTGCGGAAGTCACTCTTTTTGTCATTCTGAACGAAGCGAAGCGGAGTGAAGAATCTATCTTTTTTGGCGGCCAAGACTTCTAATCTGCCTTTAATTATCGGCACCGCCGGAAAAAGCCTTGCCGCCAAAAGCGAGATTCTTCGGTTGCTCCGCAACCTCAGAATGACAAAGGAGGGGACTTTCGTAGAGGTCTCAACTTTGAATTTCTTAAGGAACAAGCGATCTTCATCATGGACCGCTCTCCCAATTTCCACCCTTTGGACCTGCTTCAGGAAGGTGCAGCAATCCTGGGGGTGCAACTCCCGCCCCAGGCTTCGGAAAAATTCCGCATATATTTGGATGAACTCCGGCGCTGGAACGCCCGGGTCAATCTCACCGGGATGAAGAATGACCGGGACATTATAATCAAGCATTTCCTGGATTCCCTGGCGGTGCTGCCGCATCTGGGGGACGCGGTGTCTCTGGCGGACCTGGGAACCGGCCCGGGTTTTCCGGGGTTGGCCCTGAAGCTGGCCCGGCCCGGCCTGGCCCTGACCCTGGTGGAGGCCAGGGCCAAGAAGGCGGCCTTCCTGGAATACCTAGTGGCGTTACTGCAACTGGAGGGGGTAGAGGTGGCCCAGGCGCACCTGACCCCGGCGCTGGCCCGGAAGTGGGGGCCCCGCTTTGAAGCGGTGGCCTCACGGGCTGCGTTTCCCCTGGCCCGTTTTTTGGAGTTGGCGGTTCCCCTGCTCCTCCCCGGGGGCCGGGCCCTGGCCCTCAAGGGACCGAACCTGGCTGCGGAGGAGATGGATGCGGCCCGGGAGAAATGCGGCTCGCTGGGTTTAGGGCCTTTGGAACTCCATCGCTATGATTTGCCTTTTGGCGAAGAAGCGCGGATTTTGGTGGTAACCAGGCATTTTTAAAGGATAGTTTCTCGCAAAGACGCAAAGACGCGGAGAAAGGCGCAGGTATTTATTCTGAGCGACTTAATTAACCGCGGTTGACATTCTCTGCGGCCTCTGCGTCTCTGCGAGAAACCTTTTTTCTCGCAGAGACGCAGAGAGCGCAGAGATTAGTAATACGCAATTATTTATGACGCCATGCATAGAAATGGAAGATGCGCCATGTGTCCTTGTCCGTAATCCTTTTTGCGGGTAAAATATCCGCAAATCTTCTTTTTCCGGATTAACTCGAATGTCCTTTATCACCTGGCAATATCTGCTGTTTCTGCCCCTGGTCCTGGCTCTTTACTGGCGGCTGCCGGGGCGGTGGCGGCTGGTTCTGCTGCTCATTGCCAGCTATTTCTTTTACGCCTGCTGGGACGTGCGGTTTCTGGCGTTGGTGCTGGCCACCACGGTCATCGATTACCTCTGCGCCCTGAGCATTGCCGGGAAAAACCCCGGTGCGGTCCGGGTCCTGCTCCTGGCCTTGCTGCCCGCGGCCTGGCTGGGCGGCTGTGTTCTTTTCCTGCCTGCCTCCGGGATCAACACCATCATCATGGCTGCGGCCGGGGCCCTGGGGCTGGGGTTTTTTGCCGGCCACGAAATCATCCGGCGGTTGGCCCCGGAAAGGCGGCCCCGCCTGTTTCTGATTCTCAGCATCGGTTTTTGCCTGGGCATCCTGGGATTTTTCAAATATTTCGGCTTCTTCCTGGATTCCGCCCACAACCTCCTCACCTTCCTGGGGCTCAAGCCCAACCGGGTGCTGCTGCAAATTATTTTGCCCGTGGGGATTTCGTTCTATACCTTTCAGTCTCTGGGTTACGTCATCGACGTCTACCGGGGGCATTCCCCGGCCTGCCCTTCCCTTCTCACCTTCGCCACCTACGACGCGTTTTTCCCCCAG
>DYJG01000058.1 GCA_020723225.1 Desulfobacca acetoxidans
CCTGGTGTCCATCCCCCTGAAATACCGGGACAATGTCACCGGCTTCCTCAACCTGGCCGCCACCACGCCCAAGCCTTTCCATCCTTCCCGGAAGTTTTTCTTCTCCATCCTGGGCAACCAGATCGGCCTGGCCATCGAAAACGCCCGCCTCTACCACGAGCTGCGGCGCTCGGAAAGGCGTTACCGCCGCATCTTCGAAGGCGTCAAAGACATGATCTTCGTCACCGACCGGGACGGGCGCCTCCTGGACATCAACCCCGCGGGGGTGGAACTCCTGGGGCTGGCCAACAAATCCGAGGCCCTGGCGCTCGCCCACTTCCGGGACGTGTTCCATGACCCCAAGGATTGGGAGCGCTTTCAACTACAGGTGGAAATCAAAGGTTTCGTCCGGGACCTGGAATTGAAGGTGGCGCGGCCCGCCGGCAGGCTGGTCCCCACTCTGCTCACCGGCATTCTCCGGCGCAATAAGGCCGGGCGCATCACCGGCTACGAAGGCATCGTCAAGGATATTACCGAATATAAGCAGAGCGAATCGGAAATCATCCGGGAGAAAAAGACCACCGAAGGGATTTTGGAGGGCATGCCCGTGCCCACCTTCGTCATCGACCGGGACCACCGCATCAGTTACTGGAACCGGGCCTGCGAAGAGCTCACGGGATACTCCCGCCATGAAATGGTGGGCACCTACCGCTACTGGCTGCCCTTTTACTCCCATGAACGGCCGTCCATGGCCTCCCTGGTGGTGGAGCAGAACCTCAAGGCCCTGGAGAAATTTTTCGGGGACAAGAACCTGAAACAATCCCCCAATCTCCCGGGAGCGTATGAGGCGTTTGAATATTTCCCCAATTTCCGGGGCAAGGAACGCTACTTCTACCACACGGCCTCCCCCATTTACGATGATGAGGGCCGGATTCAGGGCGCGGTGCAGGCCATCCTGGACATGACCGAGCGGCAGCAGTTGGCCCGGGAACTCAAGGATTCCGAAGAAAAATTCCGGCGCCTGGTGGAGACCTCCCTGGACGGCATCGCCCTACACAGCTCGCTCAGGCTCCTCTATGTGAACCGGGCCTGCCTGGAGATGTTCGGCTACCGGGAACCCCGGGAGATGCTGGGCCGCCAGCTCCTCCAATTCATCGACCTGCCCTATCAGCAAGCCGCGGCCCGGCGGCTCTCCCACATCCTTAAGGGAGACAGCCGGCCCCGCATCTTTGAGATGAAGGGGGTCAAAAGAGACGGCAGCCGCTTCGACATCGAGCTGGTCTCCTTCCCCACCGCCTACGAAGGCCAGCCCGCGATTCAGACCCATATCCGGGACATCACTTTGAAAAAGCATCTGGAAGAGCAACTGGCCCGCACCGAAAAGCTGGCCGCCCTGGGACAGTTGGCCGCGGGCCTGGCCCACGAGATCAACAACCCCCTGGGCGGCATCCTGGTGTACGCTTATCTCCTCCTGGAAGACCTGGCCCCGGACCAGGCGGAGCGGACCCAGGTGGAAAAGATTATCCGGGAGGCCACCCGCTGCAAAGAGATTGTCCAAGGCCTGTTGGAGTTCTCCCGGCACATGCCCTCCAAAATGGTGCCCCTGCAGCTCAACTCCATTCTGGAAGAGGCCCTGTCCCTGGTGAGCGACCATTTGCTCTTTCAAAACATCGATCTGATCAGGGAGTTTCAACCCGGCCTGCCCCCGGTCTCCGGGGATAAAGCCAAATTGGAGCAGGTCTTCATCAATCTCTTGATGAATTGCGGAGAATCCATGGAAGGGGAAGGCCGCCTCACCGTGGCCACTTCTTTCAGGACCGGTATGGAGATGGTGCAGATCCGCTTTAAGGACACCGGCCCCGGCATCCCTGAGAGCCACCTCAGCCGCCTCTTCGACCCCTTTTTCACCACCAAGGAGGTGGGCAAGGGCGTGGGCCTGGGCCTGTCCATCAGCTACGGCATCATCCAGAAACACCGGGGCCGGGTCTCCGTGGAATCCACCAGTTCCCAGGGCACCACTTTTCTGGTGGAACTGCCGGTGCAGATGGAAGTGAGCAGTGAGCAGGGGTCAGGGGCCAGGGGTTAGTAAGTAATCAGTGATCAATGATCAGTGATCGGTGAAAAGAATATTAGTTCGGCTTCTCGGCCGCGGCCTGGGACCGACTTCAAATGTTAAACCTAGGGGCGAACCTTGTGTTCGCCCAGGCCCCGGGGCGCCCTTCGCAGGTTCACGTCTAAAAAGAATGCCTGTGTTTGGCGATTTGGCGGCCCCCGTTCCTGGAAAAAATTGTTGCATGGAAATTAGCGAAAAAAAGCACAAACTCTGGGCCTTTATCCTTTCCGGAGAGGATAATTTTCCGGCAAGGCGCTGCCATTAAAAACCTAACCCATTTTAATTATTATTTATTTTTATTAAAGCTTTTCTCTAATCCTTTTGCCAAAAATATTTGACTTAGACCTAGGGGTATGATAGGAAGGCACATGTGAAAAGAAGTATTTTGGGCAGAGAACCGATTCGGGAAGCAATTGCGCAACGATACTAAGAAATTCTTGAAAGAGCTGCTGACCGGAGGCTACCAAGCCTCGGCCATCGGCATGGCCTTGGCCCTGGCCATCTTTATCGGCTTTTTTCTCGGCTATCTGCTCGATAGATATTTCGGCACCGATTATGTTTTTAAAATTATCGGCTTGATCATGGGAATTATCGCCGGCTTCCGGAATGTGTATCTCATGGGCCAGAAGCTGAAGAAGTAAGGACCCCGTGGAACTCTTATCCCCCCGGCGTTTGAAGATCGCCAACTGGATGGTGTTGGCCGTGCTCACGGCCGCGGGGTACCTGGTAGGCGGCCGGGAATTCGCCCTGGGCGTCCTGGTGGGAGGGTTGCTGGTGGTGGTCAATTTCCACCTCCTGCACCGCTTCCTGAAAGGCACTCTGGAAAAGGCGCAGATTGAGCCGGAGAGCAAGGGGCGCGCCCAGGCCTTTTTTGCGGGCAAACAATTTCTGCGCTTTACCGGCATGATGGTCGTGGTATTTTTATTAATCCGCTACGGCTGGGTGAACGTGCTGGGGCTGGTGGTGGGATTGTCCACCGTGGCCTTGACCCTCATCCTGCTGGGGCTCAACGAAGCGATGAAGATAAAGAACAAGGAGGCAGATCCTTCTCATGGAACATCCCATCCTCTTTCTTGACTTGATCTTGGAGCATTTCGGCATCCACATTCCGCCCCACGTGACTTATAGCTGGGTGGCCATGCTGGTCCTTTTGGGCCTGGGGATGATGGCCACGCGGCGCATCGCCCTGGTGCCCGGGGGCGGCCAGAATGTCTTCGAGATGATCATCGGCGGCCTCGAGGATTTCATGGTGGAAATCACCGGCGAAGAAGGCCGGGCCTTTTATCCTTATATTGCCACCGTCTTCCTCTATATCATGTTTTGCAATCTTCTCGGCCTGTTACCCGGGTTTTATTCCCCCACGGCCAACATCAATACCACGCTCTCTTTGGCCTTATGCACCTTTGTCTATACCCATTATTTGGGGATCAAGTATCACGGCGTCAAATACATCAAACACTTCCTGGGACCCATCCCGGCCCTGGCGCCTCTGTTCTTCCCCATCGAGGTCATCGGCCATTTCGCCCGGGTGCTCTCCCTGACTTTGCGTCTCTTCGGCAATATCATGGGTGAGGATCTGGTGCTGTTGATCCTCATCTTCCTGGCCGGAATGTTCCTGGCGCCCCTGCCCATGATGTTCCTGGCCATTTTTACCAGCGTGGTGCAGGCTTTTGTCTTCACCCTGCTCTCCATGATGTACTTTGCGGGCTCCATGGAGCACGCCCACTAATCTTGGAAGAAGGCCACTTCACATATCTAAACTTCTGTAGGAGGTTGTGGAAATGAAGAAAGGATTAGTACTCGGTTCTACCCTGCTGTTTTCCCTGCTGTTTGCTTCTCTGGCCATGGCGCAGCAAGCCGCGGGCGGCGCCGGCGCCAGCGCCGGCCTGGGCAGCTTTTTCAGCTACGCGGTTCTGGCCGCCGGCTTCGGCATGGGCATCGCCGCTTTCGGCACCGGCATCGGCCAGGGCCTGGCGGTGAAGAGCTCCGTGGAAGGCATCGCCCGGAACCCGGAAGCCTCCGGTAAAATCACCGTGACCATGCTCATCGGTCTGGCCATGATCGAATCTCTGGCCATTTACGCCTTGGTCGTGGCGTTGATCATCCTCTACGCCTACCCGATGACCAAACCCATCGCCGCTGCTCTTGGGTTCAAAATCTAAATAAGTCTGCCTTTAATAAGGGGGGCCTTGGCCCCCCTTTATTAGGGGCAATGCTTGTGAAAATTTGCACGGCCCCTGGGCCTTAACCTGTTGGGGATGATGCGGTCTATCATGAAATTCTCAAAAATACCCGCGGTCACCATCACTCGCCTGTCCATTTACTCCCGCTGCCTGGAGGCCCTGGCCCAGGAGGATGTGAAGATTATCGCCTCCGATAAGCTGGCCCAAAAATGCGGCATCAACCCGGCCCAGATCCGCAAGGACCTCGCTTACTTCGGGGAATTCGGCATCCGGGGGGTGGGCTACTTCGTCAAAGAACTCCTCTTTGAAATCAAGCGCATCCTGGGTCTCAACAAGACCTGGAAAATGGCGTTGGTGGGTATCGGCAACCTGGGTCTGGCCCTGGTGGCCCATGAGAATTTCATCAGGCAGGGCTATGAATTCGTAGCGGTTTTTGACGTTGACCCCGCAAAGGTGGGACGGCGGCTGCCCAGCGGCCAGATCATCCACCACGTGGATGAACTGGACAACGTCGTCAAGGAAAAAGGCGTGGAGATCGGGGTCATCGCCACCCCTGCCGGAAAGGCCCAAAACGCGGCCCACCGCTTCATCAGCGCCGGGGTCAGGGCGCTGCTCAATTTTGCTCCCATTCAACTGCAGGTGCCGGAAGGCATGGCCGTGGAAAACGTGGATTTCACGGTCAAGCTGGACAACCTGGCCTACCACCTCACCCTGGCGGAAGCTTAAGGGATCGTTTTTCGTTTGGCGTTTTTCGTTTTGCGTTTCTCGTTTTGCGTTTCTCGTTTTGTGTTCGAAACTTACACATTTGTTCATTCAGCGGCTGAAAATTTCAGATTTGTGTCCTTTGCAAGTATTCCTCTTATAAAAGCCTCCCCTCTTTATCTGCTTTGAAAGTGTTTTTCGCACAGGCTGGAAAGCCTGTGCCACCAATACTTGCATGGTTTTGGGTGAGCCGAAGGCTCATGAATGGCGCGTACCATTCGGGATTTTCAAACTTTCCTAGATGTCTCATTTTAAAGATTTTTTTTACGAAAAACGAAAAACGGGAAACGATCCCCCTGGCGGCACAGGCTTAAAGCCTGTGCCGCCAGGGGTCAAGTGTTGAGACCAGATCAGACAAGTCAGGCAAGCGGCTGGGGGTGTAAAGAAAAGTGACAGCACTGCTAGATTATCGATCCTGTTTTTTGGGGGGCTCCAGGTTCAGGGCCAGCCAGGCCGACATCATGGTCATCACAATCGCGTTTATATAGCAAGCCGTAGAGCTGACATAACCGAAATCACCGGAGAATGTAATCAATTCCATGGGAAACCTTCCTTTTTCTTTGTCTATACAAAGATATCAACAGGATTTAACAAAAGCAACCATTGCTGCTGGTTTCGAATACATAAGATGCATAATCCGGGCCAAGTTTGCGGATGCTCAAGCTTGGAGGCGGCAAGGGCGGAATTCAGCGGATTTCAGCGCCTTATCCATCCGTTATCACTGTTGATGACCGTAAGATATTCCTCTCTAATATCCATTATTGTCATTATTAAATATTCTAAATTGATTATTAATTACATTATTGTATTATAAACGATAAAAAAAACCCGCTAATCGTCTTTTCGAAAAGTTCCGCATGGGCCAGTGGCCACCCGCAAAGCATGAAAAGTCCGGTCCCCCTCTCCCCCCGCCGGTTAGCGGCAGGGGGGCAGGGTACCACCTGGGTGGGGGGAAAGGGAGTAAGTCCCAGGCATACCATGGTTTTTACCGGCCACTGACCACTTTTCAGGAACAGAATTAAGCATGGAACCTGTAATCTTGAACTTGAAGCTTTACAGATATTCCTGTGCTAAGATAGCGGTGCGGGGCGTCTTTCCAAAATTGCAGCGCCGGTCCCTGCCGGTCGATAAGTTTAAGAGGCGTTATGGCGCGGCGCAGGTCTCGTTATCGATTTATGATATTTCCTCTGGCCCTGCTGTGGGCCTGGGCCTGGTGCGGCCATGGGACGCCGGGAAGCCATGGCCTGGGAGGCGGCCGGCTGGCCTTCTCCGGCCCGTCGACCGCGTTGGCCGCGGCCCCCGGCCCCGTCTACCTGCGGGTCAACCAGGCGGGCTATCTGCCGGGGGACCGGAAGATCGCCCTGGCCCTGACTGCTGAAAACCTGGCCGGCCGCACCTTCAGCGTGGTCGCCGCATCGGGCGGCGCCACGGTCTTCAGCGCCCCGGTGGGGACGGATCGCGGCGGCTACGGCAGTTTTACCCACCTTTACGAACTGAATTTCAGCGCCCTCAAATCCCCGGGGCAATACCGCCTCCTCCTGGAAGGCCAGACCTCGCCCGCCTTCAGTGTCGGCGACCGGGTTTACGCCGGGGTCATCGATCTTACCCTGCAATTCTTCCGGGTGCAGCGCTGCGGCGATACCGGCCCCTATCTCCACGGCCCCTGCCACCTCAAGGACGGCACGGCCCAGGGCGGCCCCGCCGGCGGCTCCGCCGTTGACGCCGCGGGGGGCTGGCACGACGCCGGGGATTATCTGAAGTTCATGATCACCACCGGTGCGGCCGCGGCCTTGATGCTCGCCGCGTACCAGCGCCATCCGAAGGTCTTTAACAACTCTTTCGGCCGGGGACTGCCCCCTTTATTGGCGGAAGCCAAGATCGGTTTGGACTGGATCCTGAAGATGTGGGACCCGGCCCGCCAGGCGCTTTATTACCAGGTGGGGGACGCATCCGACCACAACGGCTGGCGCCTGCCGGAAGGCGACGACGCCCAACGCCCGGTGCGCCCGGTCTGGGCCTGCGAAGCCGGCAAAGGGGCCAACGTCGCGGGCAAGGCCGCGGCGGCTCTGGCCCTGGGGGCAATCCTGTGGAACGACGCGGCCCGGCCCTACTATAACCCCTCCCTGGCCGCCACCTACCGCACCGCCGCGGAGCAGATCTACGCCTTCGGCAAGGCCCGGCCCGGGGCCCAATCCGCCACCTCCGGGTTTTATACCGAGACCACCTGGAAGGATGATATGGCCCTGGCCGCGGCGGAACTTCACCGGGCCACCGGCGCCGCCGCCTATCTCAGCGAGGCGAAGGCCTTCGCCCAGGAGGCCGGAAACGGCAGCGGCTTTTATTACGCCAGTCTCCATTCCCTGGCCCACTACGAAATCGCCCGCCTCGACCCTTCCTACCGGGATCAGGCGGCCGCGTTTCTCAAGGCCGATCTGGATGACATGCAGCTTTTCGCGGCCGCCGAACCTTTCGGAGCTGCGGTTCCCTACTATTTCTACTGGGGATCGGTCTACGATGTTTTGGGTGCGGCCTTAACGGCCCGGTGGTATGAAGACCTGACCGGAGATGCGGCCTATCGTGATCTGGCCTGGGCCCAACGGGACTATTTCCTGGGGGCCAATCCCTGGGGAGTCTGTTGGATCAACGGCCTGGGCGAGATCTGGCCCCGCCATCCCCACCACCAGGTGGCGGATTTGACCCAGACGGAATTGACCGGCTTCTGGGACGAAGGACCCATGAACCGCAGCGACTGGCTGGGGTTAGGCATCACCTTAAGGGACCCCGACGGCTACGCGGCGTTTCAGAGCGAATCCTGTGTCTTCCACGACGACCTGGAGGACTACGCCACCAATGAACCATGCACCTCCGTAGCCGCCTTAGGGCTGGCCTTCACCGCCTGGTACGCGCCGGTTGCGCAACAACCCCCCTCCCCTCTCCCCGCAGTTCTGGAGCTGCTGCTCGGCGATTAGCCTCAGTTTATCCGGCCAGGTGCTGTTTTATTGCCTGGGAATGTGAATTTGGCATTAGAGCTTGAACGGATGTCCTTAGTGCCTTACCTTAGGGGGAGGAGGGAAAAATTGGGATCACTTAAAACCAAATCACCCTGGCGGGGCAGCCGCCTCTCCATTCCGGTCCTGCTGTCCGCTTTGGTATTCATGAGTCAGGGCTGCATGGCCCTGCAGGTGCGCAACCCTTTGCCGCAGCACCTGCTGGACCAGGCCCAGGTTGCCGGCCTGACCGGGGTCCGGGCCTGGGGCGACGAACTTAGTGAAAGCCTGGAGCAGAGCGCCGTAGAATCCATCCGCCAGGAGATGGCCGCCAATCACGGCAAACTCGAGCCCGAGGCCAACTTCCTGGCTCTTTCCGGCGGCGGCGGTGACGGCGCCTTCGGGGCCGGCATCTTGTGCGGCTGGACCGAAGCGGGCAACCGGCCCCGCTTCAAGCTGGTGACCGGCATCAGCACAGGTGCCCTGATTGCGCCCTTCGCTTTCCTGGGGCCGGAGTACGACGCCACGCTCAAGGAAGCCTACACCACGATCTCCGATGATGATATCTATAAAGTTCCCAGCCTGCTGAAGCTGGTGCTGAACCTTGGCAGGATCGAAGCGGTGGCCAGCACCGAGCCGTTGGCCGAACTGCTGGAGCGGCTCATCACCGACAAAATGATTGAGGAAATCGGCGCCGAGCACAACAAGGGCAGGCGCCTGCTGGTGGGGACGACCCAGCTCGACGCCCAGCGCCAGGTGATCTGGAACCTGGGGGCCCTCGCCGCCAGCGGCCACCCGGACGCCCCCAAGCTGTTCCGCCAGGTGCTCCGGGACTCGGCCTCCATCCCGGTGGCCTTCAAACCGGTGTATCTCAAGGTGAAGGCCGGGGGCCAGGAATACGACGAGATGCACGTGGACGGCGGCGTCAGAGCGGAAGTGATGCTGTATGAGGAGGCCCTCAACCTCTTCACCGCCAGGAAAAAACTTGGGAAGTTCATCCCCCAACGCCCCCGCAAGCTCTATATCATCCGCAATGCCCAGGTTTCTCCGGAATTCGCAATCGTTAAGCCCCACATCGGCAAAATCGGCACCCGGGCCATCGGCAGCCTGACCAAGTATCAAGGCGTGGGCGATTTATACCGCATCTAGGTCCTGGCCCACAGGGGTGAACTCGATTACAACCTGGCCTACATTCCGGAGGATTTCCACCCCCAACGGGACTCTGAATTTGACACCAGATATATGAACGAGGAATTCAATATGGCCTACAACCTGGCGCGCTCCGGCTATAAATGGAGCAAATACCCCCCGGGCTTCGACCCGGCCCGGTAAGCCCGGACGGCAAGGCCGCGCACCTGAAAAAAATAATAAAAAAAACAGGGACGGACACCATATTAAAACAGAAAAAATGGTGTCTGTCCCCAATTTCTCGTCCCCAATTTCTCCTTCCCTCAACCGCACTACTTATTCAGGAAGTTTTATGCTATTATGTTTTCCATGAGCCAATTTGGCTGCCGGAAGATAAATCTTCTCGAACGTAACCTCACGAAGACCAGTTTTCAGACCAACCTGAGACTTCTGCGAAAGTATCATGTGGCCTAGCCGCCCTCGGCTATTCCACCTCATTTCGCAGCAGGCGGTAG
>DYJG01000732.1 GCA_020723225.1 Desulfobacca acetoxidans
CCCGGCCCAACCCGGCGCACTACGCCCTGGCGGAGTTGGAGGCCAGGGGCAAGCTCCTGGGCGTCATCACCCAGAACGTGGACAACCTGCACCAGGCCGCGGGCAGCAAGCATGTGGTGGAGTACCACGGCAACGCCCTGCGCTTCGTCTGCGACACCTGCCGGGGGTTCCATCCCCGGGAAACCCTGGACTTCGGGCAGATCCCCCTCTACTGCCTCTGCGGCGGCCTCGTCCGCCCGGACGTGGTCTTCTTCGGGGAACCCATCCCGCACGCGGCCCAGGACGAAGCCGACCGCCTGGCCGCAGCCTGCGACCTGCTCCTGATCATCGGCACCTCAGGCGAAGTCTCGCCGGCCAACTACCTCCCCCAGACCGCCAAAGACCACGGCGCGCTGATCGTGGAAAACAACCTGGAACCCACCATCCTGACCCGCAGGGTCACGGATTACTTTCTCCCCGGCAAGGCGGGGGAGTTGTGGCCGGAAGTAATTAGGGCCATGAGTTAATTTGACTTAATATATTCCAGACTATGATGGAAAATAGGGAAAGATAGCCATGAAACATCGAGAAAAAGAGTCACCGCGGACAGGGCTGCACAAAGACTGGCGTCTCTGGGTCGCCGTCGGCCTCATGCTGGCGGCCATGGGCATGTATGTCCTCAGCCTGGATGAATCGGTGCAGCCGGGCAGCGGGGCCGGTAGCGGCGTTCCCGCCGCGGCCGATACCGCCAGGCCTCAAAAATAATCTCCTCTTCGAAAAGTTCTGGTTACCTGGTGGCACAGGCGTCTCGCCTGTGCGGTACTAAGGCGGGCGAGACACCCGCCCTACCCAATTTTTCATGCTTTGTGGTTGGGCAAAAAGTCCATGTGAAACTGCTTCGAAAAGTTATTGGTGGGGCGGCCGTCCCTGGCCGCCCGGGGGGTTGGCGGGCAGGGACGCCCGCCCCACCGATCTTTCCCCTGCTCTGAAAGCGTTTTCCGCACAGGCTGGAAAGCCTGTGCCACCGATACTTTCATGATTTTGGGTGAGCCGAAGGCTCATGAATGGCTCGTTCCCAAGCTCCGCTTGGGAACGCACTTGGCCGCGAAGCTCTGCTTCGCCTTAATCGCAGGTTCCCTGTCAGTTCCCCCGCCCCCGCAAATTTCCCCTTGACAACAAAACGAATTTTAATTAAACATGTTTAGTAAGTAAACCAATTCAAAATAATATGAACCGCCGCCAAGCCTCCAAACAAGAAACCAGGCAATTGATCTTAACCGCCGCCCGCCTCCTCTTTGCCCAAAAGGGCATGGAGGAGTGCACCATCCGGGA
>DYJG01000733.1 GCA_020723225.1 Desulfobacca acetoxidans
CCATCTTATTCCGCCAGCGGCGTTCCGGCTTGAAGGGCCGGGATTTCACCATGCTCAAGTTCCGCTCCATGGTCAGCAACGCCGAAGATATCAAGCGGGAATTATTGATGGAGCTGAACGAAGTGGACGGCCCCATGTTCAAGATTCTCGAGGACCCCCGCATCACCCGGGTGGGCAAGTTCCTGCGGGACACCAACCTGGATGAGCTGCCCCAACTCTTTTGCGTGCTCAAAGGCGACATGAGCCTGGTGGGACCCCGGCCGCTGTCCTTTGACGAGATGCGCTACAATCCGAGATGGCGGGACGCCCGCCTGGCGGTGAGGCCGGGGGTGACCGGCCTCTGGCAGGTGGAGGCGCATACCAAGTTGGAATTCAACGAATGGATCCGTCAGGATCTGGATTATGTCCATAACGTTTCCATGGCCCTGGATCTGAAGATTCTGTATAGAACCCTGGCCAAGGCGGTATCTGACCTATTCCACACCATAACGGGACGACCCCAATGAAGAACTATCGCTTAATTTCGTTGCTTCTGGTTCTGTTGCTGCTGCCGCTGGCGGGTTGCGCCCCCGGCGGCAAAGGCACAGGGGTGAAGGAAGTGGCCTTTCCGGAGATGAAGCCGCCGCCCCCGGGCCCCGTTAAAGCGGAGTCCTACCGGGTGACGAAAGGCGACACCCTGAGCGTCACTTTTCCCAACAACACGGAGTTGAACGTCACTTCGGTCCTGGTGCGCACCGACGGCAAGATTTCCCTGAATCTAATCGGGGACGTTCTAGCTTACGGCCTGACCGTCCCCGAACTCCAGGAAGCCATCAGTAAGAAATATAAGGAATTCATTGCCAAGACCAGGTACAGCAAGGTGCTGAAAGGCGGGGATTATTTCGATCTCCGGTTTATTTACAACCCGGAGATGAATATCGGGGTGCGGATCGGCGCGGACGGCAATATCAACCTGCCCATGCTCGGGGTGGTCCCCGCCGCCGGCAAGACCGTGGAAGAGATGCGGGAATGCCTGATCAAGCTCTATTCCAAGGACATCGTCAAACCGGACGTCGCCGTCCTGGTGGGTGTCAGCCCCAATGCTTCCCCCTTGGACATCGCCACCAAAAAGATCCATGACGACAAGGAACTTATCACCGTGGCCGTGACCAAGAGCGCCGGCCAGTTCGTCTTTGTAGGCGGAGAAGTGAGCCTGGCCAGGGCGGTTCCTTGTGATAGCCATCTCACGGTCCTCCAGGCGATTTTTGCCGCGGGCGGGACCAAAGAAACCGCAGATCTCTCCCGGGTGGTGGTGTTGCGCCGGGGGC